>JBAPPP010000554.1:0-9260 GCA_049280175.1 Rhodanobacter sp. | reverse complement strand
GTCTTCGCATGCCTGGAAGCGAAGGCCTCGGACACGGTCAACCGGTGCCGTGAACCAGACGTTTCATTGGAGGTGCTGTGTCTCGCTATGTCAGGTGGCAAGGCCGCCACTCAACGGCGAGTGCGATAGACGTAGCCCAACCGAACCACGGTGAAACTGTTGCCATGACCTTCCGCAAGTCGCTCTACCTGCCCTGCACGCTGGTCGTCGCAGGCTTGTTCGTATCTGCCGGCCTCGCCCGCGCTGCCAGCACTTCGCTGCCCGATTTCAGTGGCGTCTGGCGATTGGATCAGCTGCATAGTGATGACGTGTCGGTCATTGGCGCGCGGCTGCGCGCGGAGAAGAAACGCGAACAACCGGCTGTGCAACCAGCCGCCGCCGCATCGACCGCTGCGCCAGCCGCCAGCCAGGCCTCGAGCCAGCATGGTGGACATGGTGGTGGCATGGGTGGCGGGCATGGCGGGGGCCATGGGCATAAACCCAACAACGCCAGCGACAATGACAGTGATACCGCTACGTCCAACGATTCGCCACCGCCCCTGCTCAACGTCGATTCGCTGCTGAATGTGCAGCAGGATGCGCACAGTGTGCAGGTCGCACTCGCCAACTCCAATCGGCTGGATGCACGCCTCGACGGCATCACGCACGAATCGCTCAACGGCACCGCCATGGTGCGCAGCCAGCTGACCGCCGACGGCCTGCAGATTTCGATGGAATTTGATGGTGGCATCCGGCTCGAGCAGAACTGGGTACGCTCGCCGGACGGTCATCAGCTGACGGTGACTGAGCAATGGACCACGCCGTCGGTCAGGCAGCCGATCACGTTCACGCGCAATTACGTCCGCCTGGATATCTGAACATTGTCCCTAGGCTGGCGGCCATGCCGCAGCGCATCAAGGCACGGCATGCACCCCGCGATCTATAATGGTGGATTGAGTATCCCTACCCCGCCCGCCCCCACGGGCCAATCCTGGAATCCCCATGCAGCAGACGATGAAAGCCCTGGTCAAGCGCAAGCCCGAGCAGGGCATCTGGATGGAAGAGGTGCCGATGCCGGTGGTCGGCGCGAACGAAGTGCTGATCAAGATGGAAAAGACCGCGATCTGCGGCACCGATCTGCACATCTACAAGTGGGATGAGTGGTCGCAACGCACGATCACACCCGGCCTCACCATCGGCCATGAATTCGTCGGCCGCATCGTGGAGATCGGCCCGGGCGTCACCGGTTACAAGATCGGCGACCGCGTCTCCGCCGAAGGCCATATCGTCTGTGGTCACTGCCGCAACTGCCGCGCCGGCCGTCAGCACCTGTGTCCGAACACCGTCGGCATCGGCGTGAACCGCAACGGCGCGTTTGCCGAATACATGACCATGCCGGCCTCGAACCTGTGGCCGATCCCGGACCAGATCCCGTCCGAGCTGGCCGCGTTCTTCGACCCCTACGGCAACGCCGCGCATTGCGCGCTGGAGTTCGACCTGATCGGCGAAGACGTGCTGATCACTGGCGCCGGCCCGATCGGCATCATTGCCGCCGGTATCGCCAAGCACATCGGCGCACGCAACGTGGTGGTCACCGACGTCAACGACTACCGCCTGAAGCTCGCCGCCGACATGGGCGCGACGCGCGTGGTGAACGTCTCCAAGCAGTCGCTGAAGGACACCGTGAAGGAGCTGCACATCGAAGGCTTCGACGTGGGTCTGGAAATGAGCGGCAACCCGCGCGCGTTCTCCGACATGCTCGACTGCATGTACCACGGCGGCAAGATCGCGATGCTCGGCATCATGCCGCGCGGCGCGGGTATCGACTGGGACAAGGTGATCTTCAAGGGCCTCACCCTGCAGGGCATCTACGGTCGCCGCATGTACGAGACCTGGTACAAGATGACCCAGATGGTGCTTACCGGCTTCCCGCTGCAGAAGGTGTTGACCCATCAGATCGCGATCGACGATTTCCAGAAGGGTTTCGACCTGATGGACGCTGGCAACTGCGGCAAGGTCGTCTGCTCCTGGACCTGAACGATTACAACGTCGTCACATAACGCGTCTCTCCGCCGGTTCGTCCAGCGGAGAGACGTTGTGTGAACTCGGTCGCCTAGTACACTCCGGTCAGGGCGGCCGACAGAATCGCCGGGATTGTGAAGGTGTAAGGCCTGATGGCCGCACACGGTCGGCACGCGATGTCATCGGAGCATCGTCAGCATGGCTGATTTGAATCCCCGTCTGACCGCAGGACGCGACCGCGCCCTCGCCGTCTATCGTTCCCACCGCGTGCGCAAGACGCTGCTGATCCTCGCCATTGTGCTGGTGATCTTCGGCCTGCTCGGCTTTCTTGCGGCACCGTCGATCATCCGCTCGCAGATCGAAACGCGCGCCAGCGCTGCATTGCAACGCCCGGTCACACTGGGTGCCGTTCATCTCAATCCGTACACGCTTCGGTTGGAGCTGGATCAGCTGCATATCGCCGACCGCGACGGCAAATCAGCCTTCGTGGATATCGACCAGGTGGTCGCCAACGCGTCGTGGGCATCCCTGTTTCGCCTCGCGCCGGTGCTGGATGAACTCACTGTGCAGCGGCCGCGGATCCGCATCGTCCGCACCGCGGACCAGCAGTTCAACTTCAGCGACATCATCGACCGGCTCAACGCCAAGCCATCGGATCCGAACGCGCCGCCCGCACGATTTGCGCTGTCCAACATCAGTGTGCACAACGGCGACATCCAGTTCGACGACCAGGCCACGAAGGCGGACCATCACGTCGAGCAGCTGGAGCTTGGCGTTCCCTTCATCGCCAACCTGCCCAGCGACACCGATGTCTTCGTGCAACCGCTGCTGGCGATGCGCGTGGATGGCAGTCCGCTGCGCATCGAAGGTCATACCAAGCCATTTGCAGACAGCCGCGAATCCACCGTCAGCTTCACGCTCGACCGGCTGGATCTGTCGCGCTACCTCAGCTACGTCCCTGCACCGCTGCCGGTGGCTATTCCGAATGGTTCACTCAGCGGCACGCTCGAGCTGCATTTCCTGCAGGCAAAGCCCACGCCGCAACTACAGCTCACCGGCAACCTTCAGCTGGAAGGCTTCGTCCTCAACAGCAGCAAGGGTGAGGCGATCACGAAACTCGGGCACGGCACGGTGCAGCTGGTCGATGTGCAGCCACTGCTGTCGCGCTATCACCTTGGTTCACTGAAACTGGATCAAGCCGAGATTTATTACACGCAGGGCGCTGACGGGCACAGCAACTTCGACACGCTCACCGCAGGCCATGCTCCAACGGAAGCTGACAAAAAAACGACGCCAACGGATCTTCGCATTGCATCGATGACGCTTGCCGGCAGCGCCGTGCACTACACCGATGCGACCCAGAACAAACTTGATCTAGCGAATCTTCACGGCAGCCTGCAGGGCCTGAGCATGCTTGCCGCCCCACCCGCCAAACTGGACATTGCCGGTCAGTTGTTTGGCGGCGACATCAGCGCCCGCGGCACGCTGGACCTCGCCGCGTCGCACCTCGCGGCAGCACTGGGCCTGAAGCAGGTGGACATGGTGCCGCTGCAGGCGATGGCGGCGTCTTCGGTGGCCGCGCGCATGACCAAGGGCAAGCTCGACGCCAGCGGCCAGCTGCAGCTCGACTGGGGCAAGACCGTCAACGTTCACCTCGCCGATGCGCACGCCAGCGTGGCCGACTTCGCGCTCGAGCCACAATTCAAAGGCCATGGCGCGCCCGTGGCATGGAGCAAGCTGGAAGCGGATATCACCCAGATCGACCTGGCCGGTCGACAGGCACAACTAGGCACCGTCACCGCGACCGATCTGAGCCTGGACATCCAGCGCAACAGCAACAAGTACATCAGCCTGCTTGATCTTTTCGCCGTCAAGAACGCCCCGCGCCACGCTGCTCCGGACCATAGTCCGCCATGGCACTGGAGCATCGCCCACCTCGGCATCGAGAACAGCGCGATCGACGTTACCGACATGGCCGCTGGCGACAAGCCGGTGAAGATCAAGGTCGACTCGCTCACAGGTGGCCTCGACAACCTCAGCGACAAGCTCAACGAGCCGCGCGCATTCAAGCTGGAAGGCAAGCTAGCCAAGGGCAGCTTTACCGCCTCGGGCAAGCTGCAGCCGATACCGACCATGGCCGATATCCAGTTGACTACCCGACAGCTGGATATCGCCAACTTCGAGCCGTACATCAGCGTCCCGCTCAATGTCACCATCACCAGCGCCCGGGTCAGCAGCGACGGCAAGCTGCATTACGACGGCCGTGGTGCCGAGCCGAAATTCGCGTATCGGGGCAAGGCCGCGCTCGAACAGGTGCGCGTGCAGGACAAGCTCACTGGCGACGATTTCATGCGTTGGCGGACGCTCAGCAGCTCCGGCATCGACGTGGTGTACGGCAGCGGCACACCGCGCGTGCATGTGGGCAGCCTGGTGCTCAGTTCGTTTTACGCACGCATGATCGTCAACGCGAATGGACGGCTAAATCTGTCGGACGTCGTGGCCAAGCCGGAAACCGCACCGGTCTCGGTAACCCGCGCCGAGAACAATGCGCCTGCAGCCCCCAAGCCGCAGCCCACCACCGCGCCGACAGCAGTCACTGCTACCGCGTCGACAGCGCCCACCGCGCCTGCGGCGGACATCCATATCGGCGGGATTACGCTGGTCAATGGCCAGCTCAACTACACCGACAACTTCATCAAGCCCAACTACACCGCCAACCTCACCAAGCTCACCGGCAAGGTCGGCGCATTTGGTACGAAAGAGGGAGCGCCACCCGCTGACCTTGCCGTACAGGCCGCGCTGGACGACGACTCACCGGTAGATATCGATGGCACCATCAATCCATTGGCCCCGGTGGCCTTCCTCGACATCAAGGGCAAGGCCAACGAGGTAGAGCTGACCCGGCTCAGCGCCTATTCCACCCGATACACCGGTTACCCGATCACCCAGGGCAAGCTCACCGTCGATGTGCACTACTCGCTGGATCAGGGCAAGCTCAACGCCGACAACCACATCTTCATCACCCAGCTGACCTTCGGCGATCGTGACGAAAGCCCGGGCATCTCCCACTTGCCGGTGAAACTGGCGGTGGCGCTGCTCAAGGACACCCAGGGCAATATCGACGTCGATGTGCCGGTCTCCGGCTCGCTGGACGATCCGCAGTTCAGCCTCGGCGGTGTGATCTGGCACGCCATTGGCAACCTGATCGCGAAGGCCATCACCGCGCCGTTCCGATTGCTTGGTGCGGCGTTCGGCGGTAGCAACCATGAAGATCTGGGCTACGTTGAATTCGACCCAGGCTCCGGCGTGCTGGACGCCAAGGCGCAGGAGCGGCTCGGAAAAATCGTCGGCTTGCTCAACCAGAAAACGTCGCTCAACCTCGACATCATCGGGCGCGTGGACCCGTCCAAGGATGAAGACGGCTTGCGCAAGGTTACCGTGGAAAACATGGTTCGCCGCGAGAAGCTCGAGGACACATCCGGTAAAAATGCTGACACGTCCGACGCCGCGCTGGCGGCCGTGAAGGTGACGCCCGACGAGTACGAGCGCTACCTCAAGAGCGCCTACAAGCACGACGACTTCAAGAACAAGCCGCGCAACCTCATTGGTCTGAAGAAGTCGCTGGAACCGGACGAGATGCGCAGCCTGATGGAAACCAACGTAGCGGTGGACGCCAAGGCCATGCACGACCTGGCCGAGCGACGCGCAGCCGCGGTTCAAGCGTGGTTGCACGGCAAGGTCGACGACAAACGCATCTCGCTGAAGGATCCCAAGCTCACCGCCGAAGGCATCGACGACAAGGGCAAGACGACGCGGGTGGATTTCGGCTTGCATCAGGGCTGAGAGCCAGATCAAGGATTTCGCGCCGCGGCCAACCTGTGGGAGGGACTCCCACAAAAGAAGAAGCACCTTGTGCAAGGTGCTTCCTTCACAGACAAGCCTCGAGGGCTCAAACTATCGCTTTGCCCCAGCTGGAATCCCCCCATGAGCTACCCCGGCCAGACGCGCTACGCGAGCGAACTCGAATCCATCCGCGAACAGGGCCTGTTCAAGGCCGAGCGCATCATCACATCGCCGCAATCCGCCGAGATTGAGCTGGAGGGCGGCCGCAAGGTGCTGAACTTCTGCGCCAACAACTATCTCGGCCTGGCCGATCATCCGGCGGTCATCCAGGCCGCAAAGGATGCGCTGGACAGCCACGGCTTCGGCATGGCCAGCGTGCGCTTCATCTGTGGCACGCAGGATCTGCACAAGCAGCTGGAAGCGAAGATCGCCGAGTTCTTCGGCACCGAAGACACCATCCTCTATGCCGCGTGTTTCGATGCCAATGGCGGCCTGTTCGAGCCGCTGCTCGGCGAAGAAGACGCGGTGATCTCCGACGCGCTCAACCACGCATCGATCATCGACGGCATCCGCCTGTGCAAGGCGAAGCGTTTCCGTTATGCCAACAGCGACATGGCGGATCTCGAAAAGCAGTTGCAGGCCGCCGACGCCGCTGGCGCACGCACCAAGCTGATCAGCACCGACGGCGCGTTCTCGATGGATGGCTTCATCGCACCGCTGGACAAGATCACCGCACTCGCCGCGAAGTACAACGCGCTGGTGCATATCGACGAATGCCATTGCACCGGTTTCCTCGGTGACACCGGTCGTGGCTCAGCCGAAGTCAACGGTGTGATGGACAAGATCGACATCTTCACCGGCACCCTGGGCAAGGCGCTCGGCGGCGCGCTGGGTGGCTTCACCACGGGCCGCAAGGAAGTGATCGAAATGCTGCGTCAGCGCTCGCGCCCATATCTCTTTTCCAATTCGCTGCCACCACACGTGGTCGCGGCCGGGATCAAGGTATTCGACATGCTGGCCTCGGCCGGTGAACTGCGTGAACGCGTGAAGGAGAACACCGCCTATTTCCGCGCGCAGATGACGCAGGCCGGCTTCGACATCAAACCAGGCGTGCATCCGATCGTGCCGGTGATGATCTACGACGCGAAAAAGGCGCAGGCGATGGCGACGGCCCTGCTCGACGAAGGCATCTACGTCACCGGCTTCTTCTTCCCGGTGGTGCCGCAGGGCCAGGCGCGCATCCGTACGCAGATGAGCGCGGCGCATACCCGCGCCCATCTCGATCACGCCATTGCCGCGTTCATCAAGGTGGGCAAGCAGTTGGGTGTGATCGGCAGCTGACGTCGAGGAAACGCGTCCCACCGGGGCGCGTTTTCGTGAAGCTTGAGAAACTGTTCTTAGCTCATCATTCCTGCGAAGGCAGCAACGCAGTGCCCCTGGGCTCTTTGGGCCTTGAGGTCGCTGGATCCCTGCCTTCGCAGGGATGACGAGCTGGTTAACAGGTTATTCGGTGTTTCTTCGATCGTTCCCACCCATCTGCGTGGGGGAAGCAATCAGCCGCTTTGTTCCTTGCGAGCATCAAGCAAGCGCACCTCGTCCTCACTCAACAATCGCCACGGACCTTTCGCCAGTTCGCCCAGTGCCAGCGGCCCGATCGCCACCCGGATCAGGCGCAGCACGTCGAA
The DNA here is from genome assembly GCA_049280175.1 of Rhodanobacter sp. Lineage (GTDB taxonomy): Bacteria > Pseudomonadota > Gammaproteobacteria > Xanthomonadales > Rhodanobacteraceae > Rhodanobacter. The sequence continues at coordinate 1,731 of JBAPPP010000554.1, read as the reverse complement.
ACCCAATGCGGCCAACAGGCGCCGAATGTGCCGGTTGCGGCCTTCGTCCAGCACAACTTCAAGCCATGCATTTTTTTCGCCAGCACGTAGCAGCTGCGCATGGGTTGCCCGCAGAAAATCGCCGGCATCGTCGATGCCGGCGATCATGGCCGCCAGCGTCGCTGCATCCGGCTGCCCGGCTACCTGTACGTGGTAAGTCTTGTCCAGATGCGTGACCGGATCGGTGATGCCGGCAGCCCAGACCGTGTCGTTGCTGAGCAGCAACAGGCCCTCGCTAGCCTTGTCCAGTCGCCCGACGGGCCCAAGCCATGGCAAGCCGGCATCAGCCAGCGCGGTGTAAACCGTCTGCCGGCCGTGTTCATCCGCCGCTGTCACCACCAGTCCGCGCGGTTTGTTGAACATGACGTAGACACGCTCGGCCGATTTCACCGCCCTGCCATCGACCGCAACCTGCTGCCGGTCGATCAGCGTCGGATAGTACGGATCGCGCACAACACGCCCGTCCACGCTTACGCGGCCCTCGCGAACCCATTGCTCGGCCTGGCTGCGTGAACACGCACCCAGCTTGGACAACACCCGCGCCAGGCCATGTCGCGGCGCTTGGGTGGACGTAGGGGTATGCGCGGAACGAACAGGGGGACGTGGCATCCCGCTAGCGTATAGGCCCGAGCCGCAATGCGACAAGGATCATCTCGATGCGTGTTGCTTCGCGTCGGCACGTGACCCGCCACCAGCGCAGGTGAAGGTCGCCGCACTCTATAAGATCGGGCCTCGCATGACGCTGCCTTCTCCGTACCAGGCAACACGTAGGTTGGGGTGAGCAAAGCAGACCCCAACGTTCGATGCGCATCTATTGCGGTCGTTGGGAATCACTACGTTAATCCCAAGCTGCGTTCTATGGCACCAAAAAAAAACCCGGCCGAAGCCGGGTTTTTTCATACTGCGTTACTGAGGTTCGATTACTGCTGAACCTGCAGCTCCGTACGACGGTTCTGAGCGCGACCGGCATCGGTGCTGTTGTCACCGATTGGATCGTTCATGCCGTGGCCGATCGGGCCTTCCAGACGGCTGGCGTCGATACCATGGCTGGTCAGGTAGGTGTACACGATCTGTGCACGACGCTCCGACAGCTTCTGGTTGTACTCGGCCGTGCCCACGCCATCGGTATAACCGGCGACGGTGACATGCACCTGCGGGTAACGCTGCAGGGTGTCGACAGCCTGGTCCAGGATCGAGATCGAGTCTGCACTCGGCTCGGCCAGCGACTTGGCGATGTTGGTCTCACCCTTCTTCGGGCGATCGAACTTGAAGTTCACACCACGCAGATCGATAACGACCTTCTGCGGGCAACCATCCGGACCAACGATCGTGCCTGGCGGCACGTTCGGGCACTTGACCTCCGGCGGCGGCGGCGGCGGCGGCGGAGCCGCAGGTGCCGGAGCTGCTGCAGGGGCGCCAAAGCGCGAAACGATGCTCAGACCCAGGAACTCATCACCGAAACCGTTACGGTTGTTGATGCTGCTGTCATCAAAGTCGTAGCGATAGCCGGCTTCCAGACGAACGTCGGTGCTGTCGGTAATCGTCTTGGAAACGCCAACGCCCACCTCAACCGCCGGAGCCCAGCCGTGATCCAGCGAGCTGATGTGCTGAGCGCCCATCACGCCAGCCAGCAGGTACGGACGCCATGCATTCCAGTCGCCGTAGTAGAAACGAGCGGCTACGCCGTAATCG
>JBAPPP010000553.1:0-2968 GCA_049280175.1 Rhodanobacter sp. | reverse complement strand
GCGATGGCCAGCGTGGCGCGCTGTTGCAGGAACTGTTCGGGCCAGCACCCGGCCTCAATTTGAATATGATGCGACTGACCATCGGCGCGTCGGATTTCTCGCTGCAGCAGTACACGCTGGATGACCTTCCCGCCGGCGAAGTCGATCCACAGTTGCAGCATTTCAATGTCGCCTTCAATTTGCGCGACGTGATACCGATGACGCGCGAGGCCTTGTCGGTCAATCCGCAGCTGCGCATCATCGCGACGCCATGGAGTGCGCCGGCGTGGATGAAGATCAGCGAAAACCTACTGGGCGGTGAGCTGCTGGAGAAGTTTGAAAGCACGTACGCGGACTATCTCGTCAAGTACGTCGACACCTACCGCAAGTACGGCATCCCGATCTTCGCATTGACCGTGCAAAATGAGCCGGGCTTTATACCGCTGACCTACCCGAGCATGGATTTACCGTTGTCCACACGGGCACGCATCATTGCGCAGTATCTCGGTCCGGCGTTGGCGAGCCGCAAGCCAAGGACGCTCATTCTCGATTGGGACCACAACTGGGACGAGCCAGAGCAACCCTTGAGCATGTTGGCCAATCCCGATGTCGCGCGCTATATCGATGGCGTTGCGTGGCACTGCTATCAAGGCAGCCCGTATACACAGGGCCAGGTACATCGTGCGTTTCCCAAAAAGGACACCTACATCACCGAGTGTTCCGGTGGTGACTGGGAGTCCAGCAAAAATGGTGAATTGCTCTGGTTTGCGCGAGACCTGCTACTCGCCGGGCTCAGGAATTGGGCGCGCGGTGTCGTGTACTGGAACCTGGCGCTCGACGAGCAACATGGTCCGCATCTCGGCGGGTGTGATGCCTGCAAGGGCGTCGTTACGATCGACTCACGCACGGGTGATGTGAGTCGTAACGATGAATACTATGCCATCGCACACTTCAGTCGATTCGTCTTGCCCGGTGCCGTCCGGGTGGAATCCAATGCGACAGACAAGGGAATCGACAATGTGGCATTCCAGAATGTGCCCGATGGATCGGTGGTTCTGGTGATGGTAAACAGCAATACGGTGGCGCGCCGCATCGTCGTGAAGCAGGACGAAACCCGTTTCCAATACACGTTGCCACCGCAAACTGTGGCTACTTTTGTATGGGACCCGGATTAGACGAGCGAACGCGTGGGATGACGAATTCACCGCTGATCAAAAATACGCTCGGTACAACGATCGCGTGCGAGACGATCGGCAAGCGTAAAGTGATTGCGTGATGCAATGTTCCGACCGGCGCCTTTTCGCCATCGAAGGGATCGCATGATGAGCTCAACCTCCGGTTCGCTTCGAAACGTCGTTGCCGTGCTGTTGCTTTGTGCGAACGGCATCTTGCTTCCGTTTTGCGCACAGGCGGCGCCTGCAACGCAGAGTCCGAAGGTCATCGTCATCAGTCTGGACGCGTTCGCTGCAGTCAGCCTGCGTGAGCCGCTGCTGCCTGCGCCCACCCTCCATGCGTTGATGCAGCGCGGCGTCTATGCGGCTTCCATGCAGCCGATCAACCCCACCATCACCTGGCCAAACCACACCGCCATGGTCACCGGTGTCGACGCGAGCCTGCATCACGTGCTGGTCAACGGACTCATCGTCAACCAACGCGTCGCCACGCCACCAAGGATCGACATGGAGGCACCGAAGTCCCGGCTGGTCGCCGTCCCCACGGTGTACGATGTCGCGCACCGGGCGGGTCTCACGACGGCGCAGGTGGACTGGGTCGCCATCGAGGGAGCATCGAGCATCGATTGGCAATTCGCCGAGCACCCCGATCCTGGCGGCGTTATCGAGCAGGATCTCGTGCAACAGGGTGTCGTCAGCCATGACCAACTCGTGCATTTCGGCGAGCCATCCCAGGCATACCGCGATCGCATCTACACCCGCGCGGCGATCGACATCATCCAGCAGCATCACCCCGACTTGCTGTTGCTGCATTTGCTGGCGCTCGACAGCATCGAACATGAGACGGGGTTCGGTAACAACTCGGGCCGCAATACCATCGCGTTTCTCGATGACCGCGTAAAGGACGTTTTCGATGCGGTGCGCGCTGCCGGTGAGCTCGACCGCACGACGTTCATCATCGTCTCCGACCACGGTCAGCGGAGCGTTCACCAGCTGTTGCACCCCGATGTCCTGCTCAAGCAGGCCGGCCTGCAGGCGGGCTCTGCGATGCACCCCAGTTTCAGTGTATCCGATGGAGGTTTCTCCCTTGTGTTCCAGAAGAACGCGACGGATGCTTCGACAAGGAAGTTGAAATCGATCTTCGCGGGCATGCCCGGCATCCGCGCGGCGCTGACTCCCGCGGAGGCGGCGAAAGAAGGCTGGCCGATGCCGGCACAGACCGATCAAGCGCCTGACCTGCTGCTCTACGCCGCAGATGGCTACGGCTTCCGTGACGGCAACACGGGAGACTACGTGACGCCGACCAGGGAAGTGGGGGATCACGGCTACCCCAATTCAGATCCCCTCATGCAAGGGATCTTCATTGCCGCAGGCTTCGGCATTCAGCGCAAGGGTGAAATCCCGGCATTTCCCAATGTCGACATTGCACCGACGATCGCACGCCTCCTGCACGTCTCTCTCGGCAGAGTTCAAGGCAAGCCGCTGACGGAAATTCTGGAATCGCAGAGCCGCGTGGCCGAGTAGTTGGGTTCGACGTCAAGGAACTCCGCATCTCTGGAGCTTGGTCAAAATCTTCTATGGTTCGCGCGGAGAGCGTTTTACAAGAGAGTCTCCCCGCTCGCAGGGAAAGGTGCAGAGCAGCGGTGCAGGTTGGTGTGAGCGCCAGCGAAGCCCAACCTACGCGCCACCACCGAACCGGGCAAGCGCATGCAGCCTGACCCTCAGCGAGTGGTTGCGTAGTGCGTCGAGGCACTCCCTCCCCTGCTGGCAGGGGAGGGTTGGGGTGGGGTTGCTCTTCGCCAGGACGGTCAAGAGCT
>JBAPPP010000552.1:0-2821 GCA_049280175.1 Rhodanobacter sp. | reverse complement strand
CCGCGAAGGGCAATCAGATCCGTGGGCTGGTGTCGGAGTACGGATTAGTGGCGCCCAAAGAATTACTGGCCCTTCGTCGCGCGATACCGTGCTGGCTGGAAGATGGTGACAACGGTCTGACCGCACGTTTCCGTCGTTTGCTCGACGGCGTGTGGAGCGACCTTCGTGCACTCGATGCGCGCGTCCGCCAACTCGATGGTGAGATCGCGGCGATCGCGGCAAGCGAACCGGCGGCGATACGGTTGCAACAGCTGCGTGGCGTTGGCCCGATCACGGCCACTGCCCTGGTGGCGACGATCGGTGATGCCAGCCAGTTCGCTAATGGCCGCCAGCTGGCCGCGTCGCTTGGCCTGACCCCACGTCAACACAGCTCCGGTGGCAAGGATCGCTTGCTCGGCATCAGCAAGCGTGGCGATTCGTATCTACGAACGTTGCTCGTGCACGGCGCCCGCTCGACGCTACGTACCGCCAAATCCAAAGAGGATCGACTCAGTCAGTGGGTGGTTCGTCTGGCCGAGCGATCGCATCACAACGTCGCGGCGATAGCACTGGCCAATAAGACCGCACGCATGGCCTGGGCGATGTTGCGTCATGACACCGACTATCAACCGGAGCGGGCGACGGCCTGAAATACTACGCACCACCGTAACAAATTAACCCTCAATCCACGATTGCGAAGCAACCTGAGAGATGGCAAACCGGTCGAACCGGCGTCGGCAAAACCCTCCAATGTCTGGGTGCGAAAAGCACGGAAAAGCAGTCGGGAGCCGACGCGCGAATAGCCCATCATGGTCCAGCATCACAGCGATGCCGCGGTTAGAGACCGGATATACGTGTGCAGTCGGCACGGGGCGCCAGAGCAAAGGAAGCTTGCAATGGGGAGGAGTCCATATACAGACGTCAGTGTTTCCGCTCAACCATCTTTTCGATATCGACGTAAGATGCCATTGGAGGAAAGAGCGCCTCGCCTTCGAGACCCCGAAGGGCAAGGATGTCAGTTTGTATCCCGCGCAACTTCTCGTCTAGAACTACGATGCTAGACAGCGTAATAAATCGCCTTTTTTCGCCATACACAATGCTCAATATGAGCTGTCCACGCCCCGAATCCCAGCGAAGGGTCTTGATTTCATCTATCGGGACGACCTTGCTACCAAACAAGGAAGACCGAACGATCGAGCGATCATTCATCTCGACGCGCATAGTCAGTAGAAACGTCAACCACATAGCCGTGAGAAGGGTCAACGCGACAAAAAGTACACCGACAAAAATATTGTTCTGCTTAACAAATTCAATGCCAGTGAAAACAAATAATGCCACGCAGGGGACGCCGAAAAAGAGCAAGCAGATTCGTGAGCCCCAAGTAGCCTGATAACACTTGTCCATATGATCCCCTGATTGTCCCTTCCTGCGTTTTATGACAACACGTCCGTATATGGACTCCTCCCCATTGCAAGCCCCCATTGCTTTGGCGCCCCGTGCCGACTGCACACGTATATCCGGTCTCTAACAGCGGCATCGCTTGATGCTGGACCATGATGGGCTATTCGCGCGTCAGCTCCCAATCGTTTTGTCGTGCTCTTTGCACTTGGACATTTGAGGGTTTTGCCGACGCCGGTTCGACCGGTTTGCCATCGCTCAGGTTGCTTCGCAATCGTGACTGAGGGTACTGCGTTTTGCCTTGTGTAACGCGTGGTAGATCAGGCCGCCGCCCGCTCCGGTTGGTAATCCGTGTTGTTACGTAGCATTGCCCAAGCCATGCGCGCGGTCTTGTTGGCCAGCGCCACGCACGCTACGTTCGGATGCGACCGATCCGCCAACGCGGTAACCCATCGACTTAAGCCGTCGTCCTTGGCCTTGGCGGTTCGGATCATGGCGCGTGCACCATGCACCAAGAGCGAGCGCACATAGGCGTCGCCGCGTTTGCTGATGCCGAGCAAACGATCCTTCCCGCCGGAGCTGTGTTGTCGCGGTGTCAGGCCCAATGAGGCGGCGAGCTGGCGGCCGTTGGTGAACTGACGGGCATCGCCGACAGCGGCGAGCAATGCGGTCGCCGTGATCGGGCCCACGCCACGTAACTGCTGCAGACGCGCTGCCGCCGGTTCGTTGTTGGCGATCTCGGCAATCTCGCGATCCAACTCGTCCACCCGGGCATCCAGTGCGCGAAGGTCTTTCCACACGCCATCGAGCAAACGACGAAAACGTGCCGTCAGGCCGTTATCGCCATCTTCCAGCCAGCACGGTATCGCGCGACGAAGGGCCAGTAATTCTTTGGGTGCAACTAATCCGTACTCCGATACCAGGCCACGAATCTGATTGGCTTTCGCAGTGCGTTGTTCAATCAATCCACTTCGTATGCGATGTGCTGCCTGGATATCTTGCTGCTCGATCGATTTGATGGCGACAAAGCGCATGCTCGGCCGGCTCATCGCCTCGCAGATCGCTTCCGCATCGTTGGCGTCATTCTTGTTGCTCTTAACGTATGGCTTCACGAACTGTGGCGCGATCAGCTTCACCTGAAAGCCACGTGCCTGCAGCTGCCTTGCCCAATGGTGCGCACCACCGCAACTATCCATGCCGATCTCGCAACCCGGTTCGATCTTCTCCAGCACCGTTTGTAGCCAGCGCTCACGCGGCAATCGTTGCCGCCAAACCGGCCTCTCATGGCTATCGACACCGTGGATCTGGAACACGTTCTTGGCCAAGTCGACCCCGATGCGTTTAAGCTTCATGTGTGGACTCCTTCTCGCCGTTGACTGTCTGGTTTGCACCTTCAGTCTGGCACCTAGATGCCGTAGGTGAGGAGGAGTCCATCCCATTGTTA
>JBAPPP010000551.1:0-3338 GCA_049280175.1 Rhodanobacter sp. | reverse complement strand
GTACTTGGCGCGCCGCTCGACGCTGCGCACGGTCCGATGGCGGATCGCAGCCTCGAGATTCGCCGCGATCGGCCAGCGCAGGCGGCGGTCGCGCACCATCACGTCGACGATGCGCCGTCCTTTGAGGGCAGGCGCGATGCCGCGCCGGGTGGTTTCGACTTCAGGCAGCTCGGGCAGGAGCTACTTGATCTTCGATTCTTTGTACGGGACGTGCTTGCGCACGACCGGATCGTATTTCTTGAACTCGAACTTTTCCGGCGTGTTCTTCTTGTTCTTCTGCGTGGTGTAGAAGTGGCCGGTACCGGCCGAGGAGATCATGCGGATCTTGTCTTGTGTCTTGTTAGCCATGGCTCAATCCTCAGACCTTGTCGCCGCGGGCGCGCATTTCGGCAATCACGGCCTCGATGCCTTTCTTGTCGATGGTGCGCAACGCGTGGTTGGAAACGCGCAGCTTGATCCAGCGATTTTCGCTGGCCACCCAGAAACGACGCTCATGCAGGTTGGGCAACCAGCGGCGACGGGTACGGTTGTTGGCGTGCGAGACGTTGTTGCCGCTCTGCACACCCTTACCGGTGACTTGACATACACGGGCCATGATGACCTCCGTAATTCTTGTTTACCGCCCGTTAGCCAGGGCGACATCGGCCCAGCGGCGCTGTGCGCCACGCGATGCTGGAGGTTGTTGCAAACGCATGATCGTGAGGTCCGCATCGCGTGGCGGACTGCCCGAAATTCCGGGTCGACATAGGCGAGCCGCGTATTCTCGCAGAAAAACAGGGCTGTACGCAATCTGCCCGGTCCTGGCCGATTCCGGCTGGCGTGCGCGCTGCGGGGATGTATGGAACAATCATCTTCTTTTGACAGATAAGACTTGAGGGATTCCCGATGGCAGACGTTATCGCCAACGGCCAGGCCAACGGCCCGGTCAATCAGCCACAGCTGATGGTGCACAAGATCTATGTGAAGGATGTTTCTTACGAGGTGCCGAATGCACCGCAGATCTTCCATGAGGTCGACGAAAACGATCAGCCGCAGGTCCAGTTGAATCTGGGCCAGAAGGCCTCCGACCTGGGCAATGGCCAGTTCGAAGTGGTGCTCACCCTCACCCTGACCTGCACGGTCGGCCAGCGTACCGCGTATCTGGCCGAAGTCTCGCAGGCTGGCCTGTTCGGCATTGCCGGTTTCAACGCTGACGATCAGGCAGGGCTGCTCGCCAGCTATTGCCCGAATATGCTGTTTCCGTATGCCCGCCAGGTGATTTCCTCGTTGGTGCTGGAGGGTGGCTTCCCGCCGTTCCTGTTGCAGCCGATCAACTTCGACGCGTTGTATGCCGAACAGCAGCGCCGCACGATGAGCGGTGACGGAGCTCCGATCACGCTCAACAGCTGAGCGGGGCGATATGGCTGAACGCCCAACTCTGGCGATCCTCGGCGCTGGTTCCTGGGGGACCGCGCTGGCGGCCCTGACGGCTCGCAATGGAGTGCCGACCCGATTGTGGGGACGCGATCCGCAGGCGCTGGCGGCGATGGCGACGAGCCGTTGCAACCAGCGCTACCTGCCGGACATCGAACTACCGACCACACTGGATTACGAAAGCGATCTGGCTGCCGCCGTGCGCGGCGCCGGAATCGTATTGCTCGTGGTGCCCAGTCACGCATTCGCCTCGATGCTGGCCGAGCTGGCGCCACTGCTTGACGCCGGGAGCGCCATTGCGTGGGCGACCAAGGGCTTCGAGCCGGGCACTGGCCGGTTCCTGCATGAACTGGTGGCCCAGCGGTTGCCGGGTCGTGCCACCGCGGTGATCACCGGCCCCTCGTTCGCGCGCGAAGTGGCGGCCGGTCTGCCCAGCGCCGTTACCGTTCATTCGGAGGACGATGCGTTTGCGCACAAACTGGCCAGCCTGCTGCATGCGCCGAATTTGCGCGCATATTCCGGCAGCGACGTGCTCGGCGCGGAACTGGGCGGCGCGATGAAGAACGTGCTGGCGGTTGCTACCGGCATCGCCGATGGCATGGGGCTGGGCCTGAATGCCCGTGCTGGCCTGATCACCCGCGGCATGAACGAGATGCTGCGCCTCGGCGTGGCGCTCGGCGCACGGCCGGAAACACTGATCGGCCTGTCCGGTCTCGGTGACCTGGTGCTGACCTGCACCGGTGATCTTTCGCGCAACCGGCGACTCGGGCTGGCGCTCGGTCACGGCGTGGCGATCGATGAGGCCGTACGTCAGATCGGCCAGGTAGTGGAAAGCGTGCTGACCGCCGACGAAGTGAGCCGGCTGGCCAACAAGCACGGCCTGGATCTGCCGATCAGCGCCGGCGTGCGCGCGGTGCTGCATGGCGAAGTCACCCCGGTCGACGGGCTCCGGGCACTGATGGCACGCGAGCAGAAGCCGGAATATCCACATGGTCTGTTCGGCACGGACTGAAGCGCGGCGCGCCATGCGTGAGCCACCGATGAACCATTTATGAGCCATCCATAAGCGGCATCAAACGCTGTTCATTGCGATGCTCGCTGACGGGTGAGCATCGGCTGCAAGGCCTGCTAAGCTCATCGTTTTGGTTGTCGCCACGGATCGCATGCGCATGCAGCAACCGGACGAGAAACAGCACGCCAACACGTCGCCAGCTGGCGATGAGGAAACCCTGCCGCTCGCTTGGCGAAAGATGCTCGCCACGCCGGCGAAGACGGCCGTGGCCGACGATCACAGCGTGCTCGGTTTCTTTCTTGAGGTGATGCCGGAGGAAGGCGCCGCCTTCGCCCGACTGGATGTCGCGCCGGTCCTGCTGTCCGTGGCCGAGCACGGCCGTTACGCCCGGCCGGTGCCGCTGGACAGCAGGCACCTGGCGCAGTCACCGCTGCAGCCGCACGAGCAGCGCCTGGCTGCCACCATGCTTGGTTTGCCACAGAGTGTGCGCAAGGGTCGCAGTTATGCGCGCCTCAGCGGCCATGTCGGCGACACCTTGCTGGCGGAAATACTCGACACCGCGCCCTGTTTCCTCGGCGGCCTGGCCGGCCTGCGGTTGTCCCGCGGCAAGTCGCATCAACTGAACTGGCATTGGCTGATGGAGCCCGATGGCGGTCAGCGCCTGCTGCCGGCATTGCCGCACAGTCAGCGCCTGCTGCGCCTGGATCATCTGTGGTATCTCGACGCCGAGCGCGCCACCCTGGGCCCGCTCGAGGCGGCGGCCGAAGAAACCCGCTGGCTGGAACTGCCGTCGCTCAAACATGAGCATGGCAAGCGCCTGCGCAATCGCCTGCCGACCAGCCGGCTGGCCACCCGGGTGCCGTTGCCACAGGTGTTTGGCGAGCTGCGGCGTTCGGAGTTGGCACCCAAACCG
>JBAPPP010000550.1:0-2814 GCA_049280175.1 Rhodanobacter sp. | reverse complement strand
GCACATATGCGGATGTGGACTGCCGGCGACGAGTGGGCTGGTCACTTCCGTCGTTACGAGCGAGAGCCGCTGCTGGAACTCTTGCGTGAAACGGGATTTACGCCTGAATGCCATGAATGCTACGGGTTTCCGCTTACCAATTTGAGCGAGCGCATGAGCGCCCGAACCTACGCAAAACGGATCCTTCGCGATAGTAGTTCAGAAGAAAACAGGCAGCGCAACAACGACCGTAGTGGAATAGATCGCGGGCCACACTTGAAGATCTATCCAATGCTTTCCTCTACTCCGGGCAAGCTCGCGTTACGCGCATTCTTCGGTATCCAGCAATGGTTCGTTGGGTCTGACATGGGAAGTGGCTATCTTGTTAAAGCACGCCGGACATGAGGCGCTGGGTTCGACGGCTCGGCCTCCTTCTTGGTCTCGGCGCTACCACCGCGTTCGTGCTTTACACCGTGGGCGTTCTGCGAACCCAGGATCTCTCCGCGTATGTCTCAGTCTCCGCGGTCACAGGCATCGGGATAGCGGCGATAGGCTATTCGCTGATCGTCCCCATGAGCGCATTGGCGTGGCGCCGCCTTTTGGCCGATTTTGGCGTGGCCAAGACCTGGAGTGAACTCAGCGTTATCATGGGCGTTACTCAGCTAGCGAAATACATTCCGGGTAACGTAGGCCAGCACGTCGGTCGGGCAGCCATGTCGATTGGGCGTGGCATTCCAATGCGCCCTTACAGCATTAGCGTAGTGAGCGAAGCCATTCTTGCGGTCATTGCGGCCACAGTCGTGGGGATAGCGGGCTGCGGGCTGTCAGGTATGAGCTCCGACGTTCTGAGACACCACGGCGCCATCGTGGTACCAGCCATCATCATCCTGGCATGTATCTCTGCGCTGGTCGTCATACTGGCCCGACACACACTGCTTCGATTGCTACACGGAGATACCAGGCGCCACCACAGGAACGGCGAGCGTATCAGTCTACCGCGTGGCGGTGTTCTTGTTTTTGCGCTTGGCATTTATATTCTGAACTATCTCGTATTTGGCGCAGGCATCACTGCCATGGTGATGCTCTTACTTCCGAACCAGCAAATACAGTGGCCGCTACTTACTGGCAGTTTCGCACTTGCATGGGTGGTCGGCTTTTTTGCACCCGGAGCTCCAGCGGGATTTGGGGTGCGCGAAGGAATCATGCTCGGACTGCTTCAATTCACCTATACGCGGCCCGATGCGTTATTGATCATCATCGCCCTGCGTCTCGCGACTACGATCGGCGATATTCTCTGCTTTCTTGCAGGATCCCTTGCGCTTCTCGTGCTTCGCGAGCGCACTCATGCCAACGCGGGCGGCTATCCAACGGGTAAAGATGATGAAACTTGAACCTACCGGCGAACGCATGATCGTGGAGCACTACAAATCCTCCATTGAGGATTATGTGATCTATCTCATGCATATCGCCACATATCGCTTCGCCGAGCAATTCGTCCAGAACAAGCGGGTGCTGGACTATGGGTGTGGAAGCGGTTACGGCTCAGCGCGTATGGCGGAACTGGCCGCAAGTGTGGATGCGGTGGACGTAGCAGCGGACACCATTGCCTATGCAACCAGCCAATTTCATCGCGATAATCTTCGCTTCCGTAGCATCGATCCCTCGTCGCCACTTCCCTTTGCTGACGGAGCGTTCGATACAGTACTCTCGTTCCAGGTATTCGAACACGTAGTCGACGTCGACCATTACCTCGGCGAGATTCGTCGTGTATTGGCGCCCGGCGGCACACTTGTCTTGGTCACGCCCGATCGAAGCACGCGCTTACTTCCGCTGCAACGGCCATGGAACCGCTGGCACGTAAAGGAATACAGCGCCGGCTCATTGACGTCGACGGTGCAGCGCACGTTTTCGTCCGTACAGATGCTGCGGATGAGCGGAGATCCTGACGTCATTGGCGTCGAGTTGCGCAGATGCCGCAAACTGAAATGGATGACCCTGCCCCTTACTCTTCCATTTATTCCAAATCTGTTGCGTGTCAAGCTGCTCGATGTACTGCATTCATTACGTGGACGCCCCGAAGCAACGGCTGCTCCTCGTGAATTCGACTTTGATGAGTCCGCCATTCAAATTGCCGCGGAATTACAGCCTTCGCTCAACCTCGTCGCCATTGCCCGTGTTTGAATCTGGTACACAAGAATAATGTCTTTACGAAAATTCTCGCGCAGACGCCTCGCGAATGCACTTTGATCCGCGATCGAGTATTCGTTTTACCTGTGAGCACCTGACCGATTCAACTCACGAGGAGATTCATGAAGCTCATCATTCAGATCCCCTGCCTCAATGAGGCCGAAACCCTGGCTATCGCTCTCGCGGAAATCCCCCGTGCGGTGGCGGGCTTCAGCACGGTTGAATGGCTGATCATCGATGACGGCTCGACCGACAACACGGCCGAAGTCGCCCGCCAGAATGGCGTCCATCATGTCGTGCGTCATCCGGTGAACCGCGGTCTCGCGGAGGCCTTCATGACCGGCATCGACGCCTGCCTGAAGTTGGGTGCCGACGTGATCATCAATACAGATGCCGACAACCAGTACAGCGGTGCCGATATTCCCAAACTGACGGCGCCGATTCTGGCCGGCGACGCCGAAATCGTGATCGGCTCGCGGCCGATCAGCGAGACGGAGCATTTCTCCTGGATCAAGAAGAAACTGCAGCATCTCGGCAGCTGGGCGGTACGCGTCGCCAGTCGCACTGACGTAGCCGACGCCCCCAGCGGATTCCGAGCCATTTCACGCGAAGCCGCCATGCGGTTGAACGTCTTCAACGCCTATACGT
>JBAPPP010000549.1:0-1553 GCA_049280175.1 Rhodanobacter sp. | reverse complement strand
TTCCTGGTCTGGCTGCATCACTTTTTCACGATGGGGGCCGGCGCGGACGTCAATGGCTTCTTCGGCATCATGACGATGATTATCGCCGTGCCCACCGGAGTGAAAATCTTCAATTGGCTTTTCACGATGTGGGGCGGGCGGGTGCGCTTCGAGGTGCCGATGTTGTGGGCCATCGGGTTCATGGTCACCTTTGTCATTGGCGGCATGACCGGCGTGCTGCTGGCTGCGCCGCCAGCCGATTTTGTGCTGCACAACTCGGTGTTCCTTGTCGCGCATTTCCACAACGTGATTATCGGCGGCGTGCTGTTCGGCGCGTTTGCAGGCTACACCTACTGGTTCCCCAAGGCGTTCGGCTTCCGGTTGGACGATCGGCTCGGCAAGGCTGCCTTCTGGTTCTGGCTGGTCGGCTTCTATGTCGCGTTCATGCCGCTCTATGTGTTGGGTCTTCAAGGAATGACGCGGCGCATGCAGCACTACGATGTGCCTGGGTGGCAGCCCTGGCTGATCGTTGCTGCCTTCGGTGCGGTGCTGATCCTTATCGGCATCTGCTGTCAGGTCGCGGAGCTTATCGTCAGCATTCGCAACCGCGAGTCGCTGCGCGATCACACCGGCGACCTGTGGGACGGCCGTACGCTGGAGTGGATCACTACCTCGCCGCCGCCGCATTTCAATTTCGCGGTGATGCCAAACGTCACGGGCGAAGAAGCTTATTGGGGGATGAAGCAAAAGGCGCTCGAGCAACGGCGCCTCACAGAGCTGCCCGATTACAAGACCATCGAGATGCCGCACAACAGCGCGACAGGCTTTGTAACGGCCTTCTTCGCTGTCTTGACGGGATTCGCCCTGATCTGGCACATCTGGTGGATGGTGATCATTGGCCTCGTCGGCGCGTTCGCCACGTTCGTTGCCTTCGCTTGGCGCGACGTTTCGGAATTCCATTTGTCCCCGGAGGAGCTTGCCGAGGCCGATCACCGGCGGCGCGAGGCACGCGTTGCGCTGGTCGAAGGTCGCGAGCCCGGGATAACACCGGTCGAATATTCCGATGTTCCGGCGCATGGCACGTATAAGTCCGGTTTCTACATGGACCCGGATGCTGGGTTCAAGGGGCCGGCATCGAAGCGAATCACCACGGCTTACGGTTTCTGGATCTTCCTGCTCTCCGATTTCGTATTGTTCTCCGGCTTCTATGCGTCCTATGCGGTGTTGTCACACGCAACGGCAGGCGGTCCCGCGGCGCGGGGTCTGTTCGACCTGAAGATCGTTGTGCTTGAAACAACGTTTCTTCTGTTATCCAGCTTTGCTTGCGGCATGGCTACGATCGCGAGCAACGTGCGCAACATGCTATGGACCCAGGTGTCGTACGCGATCACCGGATTGCTGGGTGTCGGCTTTCTCTTTCTGGAGATCAGCGAGTTCGGAAAGATGTTGGCGGAGGGGGCAGGGCCCGCACGCAGTGCCTTTCTTTCATCGTTCTTTGCGTTGGTGGGCTTGCATGGGCTGCATGTGACTGTCGGCTTGCTGTGGCTGGGGACAATGATGGCTCAGTTCTGGGC
>JBAPPP010000548.1:0-1711 GCA_049280175.1 Rhodanobacter sp. | reverse complement strand
CGCCGCCGCGAAACGGCGCTCGGAGGACTTCCGCCAGCACCGACTGCCCAAGTACCTCGGCTATTTCGAGGATGTGCTAGCGCGCAGTGGCGGCCTGCATGCGTTGTCTAGACACTCCTACGTCGATCTTTCGCTGTTTCAGATCATGAGTGGGCTCGACTACGCGTTTCCGCACGCCATGCGCCGGCTGCGTCGCAAGCTGCCACGGCTGAGCGGACTCGCCGGGCAGGTTGCCGAACGGCCGCGGATCGCCGCTTACCTGGCCTCGCCACGGCGGCTGGCCTTCAACGAGGACGGCATCTTCCGCCACTATCCCGAACTTGATGCGGCACGCTGAGCGCGGCATGGGATGCTCAGAACAGCGCGATCACCATCGCGCCCGTCACGATCAGGCCGCCGCCAATCAACAGCGGCAGGCTCGGCTTCTCGCCCAGGAAAACCACGGCCAGCACGATCGCGATCGCCACACTGAGCTTGTCGATCGGCGCCACCTTGCTCACCGGCCCCAGTTGCAGCGCGCGGTAGTAGCACAGCCACGACAGCCCGGTGGCGATGCCCGACAGCACCAGGAACAGCCAGCTGTGCCACGGCAGGCCGGAGGGCCTCACCCATTCCTGGCGCAGGCTGAGGATGCCGGCGGTAACCAGCAGGATCACGATGGTACGGATGAACGTGGCGAGGTTGGAGTTGATCCCGACCACGCCGAGCTTGCCGAACAGCGCCGTCAACGCTGCAAACAGCGCCGAGCCCAACGCAAACAGCAGCCAACTTTCGCGAATCTGCATCGCTCAGCTCCGTTCAACATCGGCCCGGCCAACATCAGCCCGTTCAACATCGATCCCCGTTGAACATCGGCCCGGCATCGTCATGATGCGTGGTCGATGAAAACAGAGCGATATTCAGCGAGTGGGCTCAGTGGCCGCTTTCGCTCTGCGTCGCCTCGGTCGAATCCGCTTCAGCAGGCTTGCTCTTGCCCCATTCCAGCACCTTGTACATCACGGGCTGCACGGGCGCTTCACCGGACACCAGGCGCCGGGTGCCATCCGGGTCGACCATGTAGGTCTGCTGGATGCCTTTCTTCGGCGTCACCACCACCATGTAGAGCATTCCGCTACGACGATATTCCTGGACCTGGTCACCGTCTTCATCGCGCACGCTGACCTGCGGTGGCAGCGACATCTGCTTGCTGTTGCCGGCACTGCCTGCATCCTGCGTCGAAGGCAGATTCTGCTGGTTGCCGGCCTTACGCGTAGTTGCCGGGGCGACCTTGGCCGGTGGCGCCACTGGCTGCACGCCCGGGTCGTTGATGCCGGGCGGCGGCAGTCCGGGGTTCGACGGCGCCGATGACTGCGCAAAAGCGCCGGAGGCGAGGAGAAGGCTGGCAGCGGCCAGCAGGGCAGCGGTTTTCATGGCGGCAACCTCGATCGGGAGACGAAGCATAGCAGCGCACTGGCGGGTCTTCCGTGAAGCGCGGCTCATGAGGCACGACGATACGCGCCTGCATGCGAGAATGGGGCATGGCCAAACTTGTTCTCATCGACGGTTCCTCTTACCTGTATCGCGCGTTTCATGCGCTGCCGCCGCTGACCAACGCCCACGGCGAACCGACCGGTGCGCTGTTCGGCGTGGTCAACATGCTGCGCTCCACGCTGAAATCCAGGCCGGACTATCTGGCGTTCGTCGCCGACGCCCCCGGCGGGACATTCCGCGA
>JBAPPP010000547.1:0-7489 GCA_049280175.1 Rhodanobacter sp. | reverse complement strand
CCCGGCAGCGGCAGCCTGGAAGCGTCCGAATCGCTACGCGGATTTGCCGCGCGCCTGCGTGACGCCGCCGAACGGGCCAGCGACGTCGTGCCGGAAGGGCTCACGGTGGAACTGCGGCCCTATCAGCGCGAGGGGCTGCGCTGGTTGAACGCGCTGGCCGAAGCCGGTGTGGGCGGCGTGCTGGCCGACGACATGGGCCTGGGCAAGACGCTGCAGCTGATCACCCATCTGCTTTCGCTGAAGCAGCATGGCGCGCTGACCCAGCCTGCGCTGATCGTGGTGCCGACCAGCCTGATTCCGAACTGGCAATCGGAAATCGCCCGCTTCGCGCCGATGCTGCACGTGCTGACCCTGCACGGACCGCAGCGTGCCGAGGAATTCGCCCAGCTCGGCGCGCAGGACATCGTACTGACCAGTTATGCGTTGCTGCCGCGCGACGTGGTGACGCTACGCAAGCAATTCTTCGCGCTGATCGTGCTGGATGAGGCGCAGCAAGTGAAAAACCCGCGCACGCAGGCACGCCGGGCGCTGCTCAGCTTGTGCACGTCGCGCTATGTCTGCCTCACCGGTACACCGCTGGAAAATCATCTTGGCGAGCTGTGGTCGCAAGTCGATCTGGCGGTGCCGGGCCTGCTCGGTGACGAGGGCGCATTTCGCCGTTTCTACCGCGTGCCGATCGAAAAGCAGCACGACGAGGAATGCCAGCAGCGGCTGAACCTCCGACTCGCGCCGTTCATCCTGCGCCGGACCAAGGCGCAGGTCGCGCAGGAGCTGCCACCGAAGACCGAGATCACCCGGCGCGTGGTGCTGGAAGGTCGCCAGCGCGATCTGTACGAAGGCCTGCGCCTGTCGCTGGCCGAGGAGCTGCGCGAGGTGATCGCCCAGCGCGGCATCGCGCATTCGGGCATCGTGGTGCTCGACGCGCTGCTCAAGCTGCGCCAGGTCTGCTGCGATCCGCGACTGGTGAAACTGGAAGCGGCGCGCGGCGTGCACGAATCGGCGAAGTTCGAATTGCTGATGGACATGTTGCCGGCCCTGCTGGATGAAGGCCGCAAGGTGCTGCTGTTCTCGCAGTTCACCGGCATGCTGAAACTGATCGCCGCCGAGCTCGATCGCCGACGCATCCGTTACGTCACCCTCACCGGCGAAACCCGCGACCGCGCCGAGCCGGTGCAACGTTTCCAGAACGGCGAAGTGCCGTTGTTCCTGCTGTCGCTCAAGGCTGGCGGCGTCGGTCTCAACCTCACCGCTGCCGACACCGTGATCCACTACGACCCGTGGTGGAATCCCGCGGCCGAGGCACAGGCCAGCGACCGCGCGCATCGCATCGGCCAGGACAAACCGGTATTTGTGTTCCGCTTGATTACCTCGGGCACCGTGGAAGAGCGCATCGAAGAACTGAAAGCACGCAAGGCCGAACTGGCCGCCGCCGTGCTGGAAGGCGGCGGCAGCCGCGAAAAACTCAGCTTCGATCAGGGCGATCTGGACGCCTTGCTGGCGCCAGGCTGAAGGTGATTGTTCGGCCGGGTAACTGGGCGCGGCAGAGGCGCTCAAGCGCATCTACAGCAAAAATTCAGAGCATTCTGATATTCATCGGGGCGGCCGCCGGCCATTCTGACGACTCGCACGAAGGCTGCGTCGGCGCTTTGATCGACAAGACCCATGCCGGTCGAACATCAAGACGCCGCACACACTTCCCGAGCAAGCACCTTTAACGCTGGCCGCTGCCAGGGCGATCTCATTCGCTCTGCGCGCCTTTTCACCTCGATGTTTTTGCTACGAGGCGAAGAATTCTGGCCGCGCTGTCATCAAGCCTGCTCTCGATCAGCCACCGTCGCGCGAAGGTTTGTTTGCGGACGATGGGCTTCCAGAAGACGGTGTTGTGAATTATTTCTCGATCGAATTTGGCCTGTGCTTCATCGCATTTTTCTCGCTGTACTGGGGGATTTGCTGGCGAAGTGTCCGGCTGCAAAACGCGATGTTGCTGCTGGCCAGCTACGCCATCCTGGCCAGCCTCAGGCTGGATTTTCTCTATGTGCTACTGGGCTACACCGGTCTGGTTTACGCGCTTGGGCGGCTAAGCGAGCGCCGACCAGGGCGCCGGATCAACTATGCGTTGATCTTGCTGTTGGTGCTGGGTTGCTTCTACCTGTTCAAGTATCAGGATTTCATCGTCAGCGGCCTGCAAAACACATTGCTCGGGCTGGGTCTGAATGCCTCGGTACCGATGATCGAATTGCTGTTGCCAGTTGGCCTGTCGTTCTACATCTTTCATTCCATCAGCTATCTGGTGTGCATCAACCGTCGCGAGCGGACAGCTGGCTCGCTGTTCGACCTGGCTTTGTATCTGGCATTTTTTCCCAGCCTGATTGCCGGTCCGGTCAATCGCGCCGCGGATCTGCTACCGCAGATTCGCGCGACGACCAACCGTAAAGTGCTTGAGCCGCGTCGCGCGCTGGGCTTGATAGCGTTGGCGGTGGTCAAGCTCTTCTTCCTCAGTACGTGGCTGGGCAACGAATGGGTGGATCCCGTTTTCGCGACCCCGGGCAGCCACTCGCCAGCACAGATCCTGCTGAGTGTTTATGGATATTCATTCCAGATCTATTTCAACTTCAGCGGCTACACCAATCTGGTGACGGGCATTGCCTTGCTGTTGGGTTTTCGTCTGCCGCTCAACTTCAACTACCCGTACGCGTCCCGCAACTTGAAGGAGTTCTGGGAACGCTGGCACATCAGCCTGTCGCAGTTCATTCGTGACTACGTCTATATCCCCCTGGGCGGCAATCGTCGGGGTGTCTTGCGCAGTCACCTGAACATGCTGCTGGCGATGCTCATCTCTGGTTTATGGCACGGCGCCAGTATGAATTTCATCATCTGGGGAGCACTGCACGGCGTCGGCATGGTTGTCTACAAGCTCTTCAGCCAATGGTTTCCGAGACGTGCGTCGTCAACTGGCGCCGGTGTATTTACGCGATTGCTGACCTTCCACTATGTGGCCTTTGCCTGGATATTTTTTCGCAGCGCAACGCTGGATGATGCCCGCGACATGCTGTCTGGGCTGGTCGGACTTTCGCCGGGCGCGCTACTCGATAACACAGGTGTCGAACTGCTTGCCTGCCTGTGCTTTGTGATGCTCTACCCGGCATGGGTGGCGATGATACGCAAGGCCTTCGCAGTCAGTACCCGTTTGCCCTGGCCGGTATATCCCGTGCTGCTGGGGCTGTTTATTTTCTTGATCATTTTTGTATCGCCATCGGGCGTGCCGGGTTTCATCTATGCGAGTTTCTAGCGTGTCCAACAGGACCGGCGCGGCCAAGGTGCTGTACGCCTTCGTGGTCATGGCCTTTCTGCTGTGCTGGCTGGATCAGACGTCCATCAGCCAGTACTGCCAGCAGCGATATCACAACGATTGCGAAATTCCACTCGTCGGGCAGCGTCCCGCCTGGCAGTTTGGCGCGCAGTTGACCCAGGCGTTGGAGGATGCGCGAGCGGCTTTTGTGGCAAGCCTCGATGGAGCGGATAGTTCCCAGAGGAATGCGGCTAGCTTGAGCGTGCCCGTCGCAGCTTCCACAACCGCGCCTGTCGGCCTTGCGGTATCTGCACCGATCGCTGCTCCGGTGTCGGCATCCACGGCGACGAAACCGGCGGCGCAGGCACCGGTCAGTGCTCCCGCGGCCATCACCCTGGTTAGTGGCGACAAGGTATTTTTTGTTGGTGACTCGATGATGCAAGGCGTCGCGCCACACATGGCCAAAACCTTGCACAAGAACTTCAATATCGACAGCGTCGACTTGAGCAGGCAAAGCACGGGTCTCGCGTATCCAAGTTTCTTCAACTGGCCACAGACAGTGGAAAAGACCCTGCAGGCCGATCCAAAGATTCGCCTGATGGTGGTTTTTCTCGGCCCCAACGATCCGTGGGACATGCCCGATGGAAAGGGCAAGCCTTTCCTTCGCTTCGAGACACCGGACTGGGAAACCGCTTACCGTCAGCGCATCGATTCGATTCTCGATGCGGCCCACGCGCATGCTGTGCAGGTGATCTGGGTAGGGCCGCCGAACATGTTCAAAGACAAGCTGTCCACCGGCATGGCCTACCTGCGCGATATCTACGCAAGCGAAATCCAGCGCTATCAACAACACTACCTATCTGCCAACGACATCCTCGGTTATCAAACCAGCGATTTCTCGTATTACTTGCCGGGTGACGAAGGCAAGAAGGTAAAGATCCGCGTCGATGACGGCATCCATTTCACTCCAACGGGCCAGCGGATGATCGCCGATGGCTTGCTTTCACTGATCAGTTTCCCTGCCGCCTCGAATTGAAGGACAACCCGCATGCGGCCAATGGCCAGCTCGACCCCATTGTTGTTTGCGTCCGTCCTGTTGGTCGGTTGCCATATCGCCGCTGGCACGGCACTTTCCCGGCCTGCGAATCAGGCGGGATATGTAACGCAAAGGCCGGCGAGCGCTGCTACGGATGTATCGCCGATGACGCTACTCGCGCAGAAGTTCAGGTCGTCCTCGCACACGCGAATCAACATCGTGCAATTGGGCGACTCGCACACGGCGGCGGACCTGTTCACCGGCGAAATGCGCCGTCTGCTGCAGAGCCGGTACGGCGACGGAGGCTTCGGTTTTGTCGCCGCCACACCGGTGCCGGGTACGCGTTACGCCGACATCGTGCTGACTGTTGCAAGCGAACAATGGATGTTGATTTCCAGCCGCAACCAGCTCAGCCAGCAATTTCCGCTCGGGGGTTATCTCTCCTTGCCGGTGACGTCAGGTGCCACGGTGCATATCGCTGCACGTGAGCCCAGTACGAATCGCTATCGGATTTCTGCGCTGTATCAGGCAACCCTCGACAGCGGCCTGTCGATCCGATCGGGCGTCACGCCGGAGAGTCGTGCGCTGGCGGCTACCGCAGGGCACTGGGCATTCAGCCCGGCATTCGACAACGTGGAGTTGCCGGTGGACATGGTCCTTGTCGATGGTCCAGGTGTGGCGCTGGGTGGTTGGAACATCCAGTCGATGAAAGAGGCCGGTGTGTCCTACTCGGCACTGGGCGTCAACGGCGCGCGCCTCGATGGGCTCGACAAATGGCAGGCGGACTGGCCGGATACGCTGCAGGCGCTGCAGCCGGATTTGCTGATCCTGGCCTACGGCACGAACGAGGCATTCGACGATACGCTCGACCTGGATCTCTATCAGGCGCAGCTGACGGTAAAGCTCGCGTTGCTGCAACGTAAGCTACCCAACGCCGTGATCCTGCTGGTGGGGCCTCCGGATTCCATTAAACATCGCGGCGCAAACACCTGTGCTGCAAGCCAACCCCGGTTCCTGCACGACATCGTGCAGATTCAACGTCACGTGGCACAGCAATCCCATGCATTGTTCTGGGATTGGCAGGGCTTCATGGGTGGCGCCTGCTCGATCGCGCGCTGGCAATCACACGAGCTGGCGCGGGACGACCTGGTGCATCTGACCAGGGATGGTTACGTCAAAAGTGCCGACGGTCTGTACGATTTCCTGCGGCAGCAGCTGGCGCGGGCTGATGCCGACTCCGAGCGTTAGCTCACTCCACCGGTGAGCTCAGCCAAAGAGCGTCGATCGAGAGCGGCGGTCAATCGTAGCGATGCAGCAGCGACCCGCCCGAGTCCACCACCGCCAACGCAGCAGCACCCATCAGGCCGGGCTCGGGATTCATGATCGCCTGCGTCGGCACCTGTTCCATGGTGACGCGAAAACGGCCCTTCGCTTCGAAGCGCTCGCGGAAATTGCCGCGCTCCATCCATGGCAACAGGATCGGCACCAGGCCGCCGGTGAGATACACGCCATCCCAGGCGCCCAGGGTCAGCACCAGATCGCCAGCGACGCTGCCAAAAATGCCGACGAAGGTTTCCACCACCTGCACGCATCGCGCATCGCTGTTGGCATTGGCGCGGGCGGAGATGTCCTCGGGCTTCAGTGCCTCGGGGGTCTGACCGGCGATGTCGCAGAGCACGTTGTACAGATCCACCAGGCCGTTGCCACAGACCAGTCGTTCATTCGAGACCCGGCCGTAGCGCTGATTGAGGCGCTTGAGAATTTCGATGTCCTCGGGCGTGTGCGCCGCGAAACCGGCGTGCCCGCCCTCGGTCTGCAATACGCTGCACTCGCCCTTGCGCAATAGCAAACCACCGACACCGAGCCCGGTACCCGGGCCGACGATCACGAAGGTCTGTTCGTCCTGCGCGCCCAGCTTTGGCAGCGGCAGCTTGCCGACGGCGACCAGATCGCTCGGCTGCAGCAGGGTCACCGCCATGCTCTGCGCCGCAAAATCGTTGACCAGCCGCACTGACTGCAGACCCAGTTCGACCTGCAGCTTGTGTGCCGAAATAGCCCACGGGTTGTTGGTGATCTGAACGGTCTCGCCTTCGCTGATGCGTCCGGCGGCGGCGATCAGCGCGTGCTGTGCCTGCAGTCCGCTGTCGGCAAAGTACTGGCGAATCGCGTCCGCCAGCGAAGCGAAATCACTCACCCGGTAACGGCGGACGTTATCCGTCTGCAATGGCGTGCTCGCGGCCGGGTCAGAAATTGCAAAGCGCACATTGGTTCCACCGAGATCGGCGAGCAGGGTCGGGGCGGAAACGCGCATCGGAACTCCATACGGGTGAAGCGAGGGGAACGACAAGCTTGCCGTGATTGCCACCCACCGTCCATCACCCGTGATAAGTCCGGTCTGCTGGCGTGCCGTGTTCGGCAGTCCTGGTCAGGTTGGCGATTTACCCTTGGGGTGCTTGCCACTGGGTGCCGGTGGTTTGTGGGCGCCACCCTCATGCTGATGACCCGGTGCAGGAGCGGGTGCGGGGTTGGGCGACGTGGCCTGCAAGGCGCTGAGCAGGGCCTGACCGTTTGGGCTGCCCAGCCCGGTGCAGGCGTCCCAGCCCTTCGCGGCTTTATAGCTGCCGTTGTTGCCCTTGGTGATGTCGTGGAACGCCTTGCTGGCGACGCCGTACAAGGCCGCGTTGGCGGCGCCCAGCGAGTGGCCGAGTTTCTGGTTGAGGCGCGCCACCAGCGCGGCCCATAGCGGGGCGACCGCGCTGGTGCCCCCGACGGTCTCGTTCTGGCCGTCGACACGCACGTCGTAGCCGGTGACCGGATCGGCATCGCCGGCAACATCCGGTACGCCGCGTCCGACGAAACCATTCGACGCCGCGGGCACCTTCGATGCTGACTGCCAGCTAGGTCGTGCGAACACGGTGCTGACGCCACCACCGGTGGCACCCTCGTCGGCGGTAGTTTCGTTCCACACGACTTCACTGCTGATCGTGGAGCCACTGGCGAGCAGCTTGGTGCCGCCGCAGGCCAGCACGGAGGGACTGGAGGCGGGGAAATCCACATGCGGCGTGCTGCCCGTAACGCCGTCGCTGGAGCCGTCGTCGCCGGCCGCCACGGTGACCGTCACGTCCAGCGTGGCGGCATCCTGCAACGCGGTCTCCATCGCATTG
>JBAPPP010000546.1:0-4512 GCA_049280175.1 Rhodanobacter sp. | reverse complement strand
GGCGTCGCGATTGCGCCAGACACGCCGTATCGGGTTGGGTTGCGTATTCACTACTACCGCGAAGTGTTGGACGAGGCGCCGATCCGATTCACTGAGACGGTGTTGCACGTCGACGAGCATTTGGTGGTGGCGGACAAACCGCACTTCCTGCCGGTGACGCCCGCGGGCGGGTTTGTTGAGCAGACCTTGCTGCGGCGGTTGATCCATCGGCTGGGCAATCCCGACTTGGTGCCGTTGCACCGGATCGATCGGGCTACCGCAGGATTGGTGCTGTTCTCGGCGAACCGGGCCAGCCGTGACCATTATCAGGCGTTGTTTCGCGAGCGCAGGATCGACAAGCGCTATGAGGCGTTGGCCCCGGCGTTGCCGGGGTTGGCGTTTCCGTTGCTGCGCCATTCGCGCATCGTCGTGGGTGAGCCGTTCTTTCGCATGCAGGAGGTCGACGGGGCGCCCAACAGCGAGACGCGCATCGAGGTGATCGAACGGGGAGTGGACACTTGGCGCTATGCGCTGCATCCCGTCACGGGCAGGAAGCATCAGTTGCGCGTGCATATGGCCGCGTTGGGTGCGCCGATCGAGGGGGATACCTTGTATCCGGTGCTGCTGGAAAAGGCTGCCGATGACTATCAGCAGCCTCTGCGACTGCTGGCGCACAGCCTGGCGTTTGTCGATCCGCTTTCCGGCAGGCCTCGTCGGTTCGAGAGCCAGCTGGGGCTCTGACAGCAGTAAGCGGGCCGGATTTTCGGGCCGGAGGTAACCACGCGCGGCCATTCCACGCTATCTTCCGCAGCAGCATCTGCCCGGGGAGTAGCAAACGTGAGTGCACAGCCATTGTCCAGCGCGACACCGCGCAACGAATTGACCGTACGCGGGCTGATCATCGGCATCCTGATCACGCTGGTGTTCACCGCAGCAAACGTCTATTTCGGCCTCAAGGCCGGCCTCACGTTCGCCACGTCGATTCCGGCTGCGGTCATCTCGATGGCGGCACTGCGCTACTTCAAGGGCTCCACGATGCAGGAGAACAACATCGTGCAGACGGTCGCATCGGCGGCCGGCACGTTGTCGTCGATCATCTTCGTACTGCCGGGCCTGATCCTGATCGGGTGGTGGACTGGCTTCAATTACTGGACGTCGTTCGCGATCTGCGCGCTGGGCGGCATCCTCGGCGTGATGTATTCGATCCCGTTGCGCCGCGCGCTGGTCACCAATTCCGACCTGCCATATCCCGAAGGTGTGGCCTGCGCCGAAGTGCTGAAGGTGGGTTCGGGTGGCGGCGAGGGCATCAGTGCCGAAGCGGCTGCCGAATCCAACCGGGCCGGGCTGCTCGCCGTGCTGTGGGGTTCGATCGTCTCGGCGGTGTTCGCGGTGGTCGTTGCGACGCGGGTGTTCGCAGGTGACGTGGTGCAATTCTTCCGCGTCGGTGACAGGGGCGGCGTGACCGGGTTCGACTTCTTCCTGTCGTTCGCGCTGTTCGGTATCGGCCACCTGGTCGGGCTATGGGTGGGCGTCGCGATGCTGGTGGGTGCGGTGATCGGCTGGGGCTGGGGCGTGCCGCATTTTTCCGCGCTCGCGCCGGGAGCAGCTTCGGTTGCAGAGCTGGCGCTGGCGACATGGAGCCACAAGGTTCGTTTCGTCGGCGCCGGCACCATCGGTGTGGCCGCCATCTGGACGTTGGCCAAACTGGTCAAGCCGGTGATCAGCGGATTGAGTTCCGCGATGGCCGCCTCGCGCGTGCGTGGCGCCGGCAATGCCGCATTGCTGCCGCGTACCGAGCAGGACATCCCAATCAAGCAGGTCGGCTTGATTTCGCTGGTGTCGTTGCTGCCGATCGGCTGGCTGATTGCGAACTTTGCGACGACCGCCGGTCATGGCCTGGGCGACCACATCGTGGCGCTGGTGGTTGGCGGCCTGCTTTTCGTGGTGCTGATGAGCTTCTTCGTGTCGGCCGTATGCGGCTACATGGCTGGCCTGATCGGTTCGTCGAACAGTCCGTTGTCTGGTATCGGCATCATCGTGGTGATCGCTGCGGCGCTGCTGCTGGTGTTCGGCATCCGCTCGACGCTACCGGTGGGGAGTGAGAATGCGCTGGTGGCGTTCGCGTTGTTCATCACTTCGATCGTGTTCGCCGCCGCAGCGATTGCGAACAACAACCTGCAGGATCTCAAGACCGGGCAATTGGTCGATGCGACTCCGTCGAAACAGCAATGGGCGCTGGTGATCGGCGTACTTGCCGGCGCCGCGATCATTCCGCCGATCCTGGACCTGCTCAACCACGCCTACGGATTTGTTGGCGCGCCGGGTCCACAGCGCGAACACGCGCTGGCAGCACCGCAGGCCGGGTTGATCTCGGCGCTGGCCCAGGGTGTGATCCAGAACAATATCGACTGGAGTCTGATCGAGATCGGCGGCGTGATCGGCGTGGTGATGATCATCGTCGATGAGGTGTTGCGTCGCACGACGAAGTCCGCGCATCTGTCGCCGCTCGCGGTGGGCCTGGGCATCTACCTGCCGACCCAGAGCACGCTGATGGTCGTGGTCGGTGCGGTCGCTGGCTGGTACTTCGATCGTCGCGCCGACCGCACCTCGAAGAACCCCGAAGCGACCAAGCAACTCGGTGTGCTGCTCGCCTCTGGCATGATCGTCGGCGAGGGCTTGCTCGGCGTGGTGATCGCCGCGTTCGTCGCGTTTTCCGGAAAGGATTACCCGCTGGCCCTGGTCGGCGATACGTTCGCGAATGGCCCGGCGCTGTTGGTCGGTGGCGCCGCGTTTGTCGTGGTGATGGTCCTCCTGTATCGCTGGGTGGGTCGTTTGGGGCAGGCCTCGACGAACGCATAACGGATTCCTGGATGCCCCGGAGCGCCGCCATGATGCGGGCGCACGGGGTCATGCGGCGATCGTCGGCAGCGCTGCGTGGTCGATCTGGTTTTCGTTAATCACCTGAAACAGTCGAGGCTCTACACTAGGCGGTCACCAAGGGAGTTTGTCGTCGCGTGGAGCAGCAAGAAAAGGTCGAGCAGGTTCTGAGCGCCACGGAAGCCCTGGCGCCACCGAGCCAGCGCATGGTGGTGTTGCGCAGGCTCGCCGGCCCGCTGCTGTCGGTGGGCATGCTGTGCCTCGCGCTATGGGCACTGCACCTGCTGGCCAAAGAGGTCAACTACCACCAGGTCCGAACCTACGTTCAGAGCATTTCGCGCGCGCGGCTGTTGCTGGCGGCGCTGCTGACCGCGATGGGCTACGCGGTGATGACGCTGTACGACCGTTTCGCGCTGGCCTCGATCGGACGCAAATTGCCGTGGAAGCTGGTCACCCTGATTTCATTCATCAGCTACGCCTTCAGCAATGCGGTGGGCATGTCACTGCTGGTGTCAGGCTCGATTCGCTACAGCTTTTATATCCAGAGCGGCTTGTCCACCAAAGAGGTGGCGAAAGTGGTGCTGTTCTGCACCAGCAGCTTCTGGCTGGGTCTGCTGGCGCTGACCGGGGTGACCTTGCTGTGCGTACCACTGCCGCCGGAGCTTCCGCTGGCGGCGTTCCGCGTGCCATGTGCCTTGCTGCTGACGCTGGTACCGGTGGCCTGGCTCGCCGGTGGCTTGATCAAACGTCCCGTACGGGTCTGGCGCTGGCGCGTGACCATGCCGTCGGTGGCCACCGGCGTGCGGCAGATCCTGGTCGGCGCGTTCGACTGGGGACTGGCGGCGGCCGTGCTCTATGTGCTGATGCCGAATGAGCTGAACAACGGATTCGGCCATTTCCTGGCGATCTTCGTGATTGCGCAGATCATCGGACTGATCAGCCACGTGCCTGGCGGCCTCGGCGTATTCGAGGCGGTGATGCTGGCCGGCTTCGGCGCCACCGGCAACGAGGCGCTGGCCGCGCCGATCATCGGTGCGCTGGCGGCATTCCGCGTCATCTACTACTTGTTGCCGTTGTGCATGGCCACCGTGCTGGTGCTGCAGCGCGAGGCCCGTGGGCTGCGTCAGAAATCCCTGCTGACGCCGTGGTTCACCGGGCTGCTGCCGTCGTTCTTTGCGGGTCTGACGCTGGTTTCGGGCGCGGTGCTGCTGTTTTCCGGTGCGACCCGGGCGTTGCCCAAGCGCATGGATATCCTGCGCGACGTGCTGCCGTTGTCGGTGCTGGAAGTCTCGCATCTGCTTGCCAGCGTGATTGGCATGATGCTGCTGATTCTCGCCCGCGGCCTGCAACGCCGACTGGATGCTGCCTATTGGCTGACCCTGGTGTTGCTGGTGGCCGGCGCGGTGTTCTCGCTGCTGAAAGGCATCGACTATGAGGAAGCCACGCTGCTGACCTTGCTGGCGATGGCGCTGGCACCGGCGCATTGGCTGTTCTATCGGCGGGCGTCGCTGTTCAGCACGACGTTCTCGGTCGGCTGGATCGTGTCGATCGTGGCGGTGTTTGGCTGCGCCACCTGGCTGGTATTGTTCAGCTACAAGCACGTCGCCTACAGCAGCGATCTTTGGTGGGAATTCAGCTTTTACCAGGGTGGTGCGC
>JBAPPP010000545.1:0-13252 GCA_049280175.1 Rhodanobacter sp. | reverse complement strand
GATAGTGTCCCTGACACCTTTGATTGCAAACGGAACCATCGCTGAAACCGATGCAGTGATCACCTCGGCCCGTTCCCAATGGCGAACTCGGCAGCCGTGCCCTACCGAATCACATCCCAACCGAAGCCCATTGATATGAATGGAGGCATCATGAAACAGATCCAAATCCTCCTGAGTGTGGCCACCATGGCCGTAGGTGTTGGCGGGGCCATGACAGTCTCGGCGGCAGGCGCCGAGCACGACAGCCGCTCCGCGATCTTTGGAGGCACCCTCCCTCCCGGATACCGCGACTGGAAGTTGATCTCCGTGGCTCACGAAGAAGGCAGCCTCAACGATCTGCGCGCCGTTCTCGGCAACGACATAGCGATCAAGGCCTATCGGGATGGGAAACTTCCGTTCCCGGACGGCGCAATCATTGCCCGGATCGCCTGGCGTTATGTTCCGTCGGAGGAAAACAACAAAGTCTTTGGCCGTCCCCAGTCTTTCGTTGCGGGGCCGCCCACGAACGTCCAGTTTATGGTCAAGGACTCACAGAAGTACGCCTCGACGGGCGGCTGGGGGTACGCCCAATTCAGCGACGGCAAACCCGACAACGTGGTGGTGCAAGGCTGCTTTTCCTGCCACGTGCCCGTCAAGGCTCGCGACTTTCTCTTCACCCGTTATTCGCCTTGAAGGCCGCCAACGCATAGGGATCCACGCCACTTTCAACTCGTCAGCGAGCCACGCCTGCCACGCGTCGCATCGGACAGACGAACATCACTTCAGCGGCACGAACCCTACGGCTTCGCTTTCTTCGACGATTTCGACTTGCCCGAACTGTTGAGGGCGATCGCTTCGCGTATGAGTGCCTTGAACGCGGACTCGTCGACTTCTTCTGCTTCGTGGATATCGATCGCGCGGCGTACGTTGCCGTCGAGACTCGAGTTGAAGAGGTGGGCCGGATCCTTCAGGGACGCGCCCTTGGCGAAGGTAAGCTTCACCTTGTCCTTGTAGGATTCGCCCGTGCAGATGATGCCGTCGTGCGACCAGACCGGCGTGCCCCTCCACTTCCACTCCTCGATGACATCCGGGTCTGCTTCATGGATGAGTTTGCGCATGATGCCGAGGGTCTTCCCGCGCCAGTCGCCGAGTTCGACGATTCTTATCGAGATGAGCTCCGATGCTGAAGGATCTTGGCTCGCGTCCGACTTTTTCATGTTCTCATCCCGGAAGTGGAGGACAGGCATGCAAGACTTCAGAACGAGGATGCATCACGCTGGAACCCACTGACGGCGAGGCCGCTTGCTAAACATTGGCCTCGTGGATTCGACCATCGCTCGCACATTTTGTCCGACTGCTAATGCCCACTAGTGACTCAAAGAGACAACAAGAGCACAGGTCTTTATCGCAGGTCATAGGCACGAATCGCAACTGCCAGCGGTCATGCGGCGAACGAACCTCTCGCAACCCCGAGGCTGCGCTACACGGCAGGCGTCAGGCTATATGTGCGGTCGACAGGTCGGTGGCGTCCCTTCCTTGCCGGCTGGCGGTTCAGTCCGATATCGCCAGCACGCACTCATTCGCGCCGCAGCTACGGCAGCAAACAGCGAACACCGACAGGCTGCCTGACCCGACGGCTGGACCGAGCAGTCCCTCCAGGTAGCCGCTGAAGAATTTGCAGCTGGATTGACCGCCCTCGAAGCAAAGCGGGCTGTTGCGAATATGCAACTGTTCGCCCTTTTGTTCGACCTCGACAAGCGCGCGCAACGCTGGGATGGCGATGCGTTCGATGGCTTCGTGCACACCGAGTTTGGTGTCAGATGCGTAGTCCCGATCGAATACCCAGGCACCCGTGCGCTGCCCCGCCAATTCAAGAGACGACTCACGGGCAGCCTCGGTAACCGCTCGCTCCAGCGTTTGCAGTCGCGGGAAAATTTCCGGGTATTCGTTCTCCAGCTTCGGCAGAATTTTTACGACGGCCTCTTCGTCCGGACCCATCGGGATCAGCTCGACAAACGGCGTAATCACCTCTGGCGCCGGTGCAGGCACCGGGGTTCGAGGAAGCACGAAAATGAACTCCGGCTCTGGCTCTGGCTGAGGTTCTGGCTCGGCTGAAACCACATGGGTAGTGGCAGGCTCGAGCGTATCGGGCTCATTGGACACGACCACTGCCGCTTTCGTTTTCACCGCCGCCGCCACGACAACCGGCGCGGCTTCGATTGCCGACGTTGGCGCGGGCACGACACTTCGCGAAGCCATTGTGCGCGACGCCGCGAAATGCGGTTTCGGCTCGCCTTCCTCAAACGTCGAGGCGTTGAAACTGATGATGCGCTCATTCGCATCCAGCGCCGCTTCAAGCGCGCGCTGCTTGCCTGCGGGTCCGCGCACAATCATCGTCAGCAGCACGCCGTTGGCGTCCTGCGCGAAGCGCTGTCGCTGCAAGGTAAATCCGCTCGTGACGACGGCTCGGCCGAGCTCAATCAGCAGGCCCTCTCGGCGTTCCGAGAGCGTCTGTATTTCCAGCTCGATCATCAGGCCCCCCTGTATTCGAATGCTGGTGAATTATGTTGTGCTGGATACAATGATAGCTTCCAAAAACATTTAGTGTGATGCCGTTCCAGGAAATGGACGGCACGTCCTTTTTGTTACCTTCGAGGCACGATTCGTGCTTCGAAACAAGATGGAAATCTCGCGTAAATCAGACACGGCCTCCCTACTCCAAGGGTGACGATCGGCGGCTTCGGCCCGACAGCGGACATCTCGCCGCAGACCGGCAACCAGCAACCGGCAACCGGCAATCCAGCCATGCCTGCTTTCAACTACGGACATTGCAGATCTTGCATGCTGACCCAGCCGCTAGTCCTCCACCTCAATGCCGTGAACCAGGCGTTTTGCGAGTCGGGGCTGGCGCAGCTGTTCAAGCCACCAGGTCAACGCGCGGCCTTCCTGGTCACCACGCCAGGCGGCGTAGAGGATGTTTGGTTCGCGAGGGTCTGCCGTGGGACATTCGACCAAGGCGCCGCGCTTGAGCAGTCCTGCGATGCGTTGGCGGGGTAACCAGCCGACACCGAGACCCTCACGATGCGCGAGGATTTTCGCGTGCATCGTCGGCACGGCCAGCGTCGGTTGACCACCAAGCAGGCCATAGCTGCGGCTGTCCGCGCGATCTGACGTATCGGCGACAACCACCGCGCGATGGCTGGCGATCGCGTCGCGTGACAGCGGCGTCTTGATGGCCGCGAGCGGATGACGCGGCGAAACGGCAAAGACCCACTCCATCACCCCAAGTTCAAACCATCGTAGTTGCGGAATCACCGGCGGCTCGTTCGTTGCGCCGACGACAAGGTCCGCATGACCCGAGCGCAGCGCTTCCCAGGTGCCGCCCAACACTTCGTGGGTTACGCGCAGGCCGACGCCTGACTTCAACGCATCGAAGCGGTGAATTACCGGGACGAGCGAGGCGAATTCGAGTAGTTCGTCGGTGACGATATGCAGGCGATCTTCCCAGCCATTCGCGATCTGCTTCACGCGCTGGGTCAGCCGGTTCACGTCTTGCACGAGGCGCGCCGCCTCATGCGTCAATAATTGCCCGGCGGGGGTCAGCTGCAGGCGGTATCGACGTCGATCGAACAACAGCGCGTCGAAGCGCGCCTCCAGCTGCCGCGCAGCGTGCGAAACGGTTGATGGCGCCTTGCCCAGCCGCGCGGCTGCCCGAGAGAGGCTGCCACTGTCGCGAATGGCTTCCAGCAAGGCCAATTCATCGCTGGACAACATGTGCGACTCCTTCGAACGAGTTCGTCGACGTGATGGTACGGCAATCCGCCGACGGCAGATCAGGATGGCTCCAATTCCTCTTACAACTCAGGCAAAGGAGAACACCATGAAGCGTTTCGAAGGCAAGACGGTACTCGTGACCGGCGGCACCAGTGGCATCGGCCTGGCCACCGCGCGATAAACGCACATCTCGGCATGCCGAACTCTTCGGTCTACGCGGCCAGCAAAGCTGCCGTGATCTCGCTGGCGAAAACGCTATCGGCGGAATGGTTGCCCGCTGGCATCCGCGGCAATGTGGTCAGCCCCGGCCCGGTCACCACGCCGATCTACGGCAAGCTCGGCCTGGATAGCGCGGCACTGGAGGCGACAGCAGCGCAGATTCAGGCGCAAGTTCCGCTCGGTCGCTTTGATACGCCGCAGGAGATCGCCTCGACCGCATTGCACCTGGCTGCGCCGGAGTCGGCATTTATCGTCGGCACCGAAATCATCGCCGATGGCGGCATGAGCCATGCTTTAACCAGTGCGCGCCGAACGTAGCGCGTACTCTCATCAAACCATACTCAGGAGATTTTCATGAATCAACGTCTGGATTTCTACGCATCAAGCCCGGAAGCCATCAAGGCCATGGTCGGTCTCGAACAGCGCATCAACAAGAGCCAACTGGAACAACCACTGGTCGAACTGGTGCGATTGCGTGCCTCGCAGATCAACGGCTGCGCCTTTTGCTTGGACATGCACTCCAGCGACGCACGCAAAGCCGGTGAGGACGCGCGTCGACTGGCGACACTCAGCGCATGGCGCGAGACACCGTTTTTCTCCGAGCGCGAGCGCGCCGCGCTGGCATGGACCGAAGCATTGACGCTGATCCATGCCGACCATGTACCGGATACGGTGTGGGCAGCGGTGAAACCGCATTTCTCCGCAGAAGAAATCACCGATCTCACGCTGCTCATTGTTGCCATCAACGGCTGGAACCGCTTCTCCATCGCGTTTCGCAAAGAGCCCGAGTGAGTTGTAGTCCGCTGACCGCGACAGCGTGCCTGTGTAGTGCAATGCGTATCCGACAAATGATCGCTGCATGGGCTCCGCTTCAACGCTGGCGATTACATTTAGCCCGAGGCACTTCGGGGACCATGCTCGCCACTCTTTTCAGCCTCGCACAGCCTAACTTGAGATGGCAAAGGACGATTTCATACGGCTTTCAATATGTTGCATTATTTACTACGGCACCGTGACAATGGCATTTCAGGGAATTCAGGGGGATGGCGAGCCTGTCTTATCGACATAGGCGCCGTCATCTACAGCAGGTTCTTCGCTAGCCACGATTGCTGGATTCATGAGTGACCAAACACAAACAGCGATAGGCAGCTTTCTTGCCGCCCTTGCCCAAAAGGAATGCCGTGCCATCGGCAAGGCCCTGGCCAACAAGAGGAATCGCCATAGCGCAGTACATGAAGCGCGCAAGGCCATCCGTCGCCTGAGGTGCCTGCTTGCGCTGATCAGGGATTCGGTTGGCGATGACACGTCAAAGATCGAGCAGGCGCTGAAGTCGCAATCGAAGCGCCTCTCGGCGTTGCGCGACGCGCAGGTGGTTGCCGTGCTCGCCGAGAAGTTAGCCGCCAATGACAACACCGGCGAATGGACGGCGGCCGCACGCGAGTTGGCCGAACGGCGCGATGCTCTGCTTGCCAGCGAGCTGGCGCAAGATCCGGGGTTCGCCCACCGCATCGCCGCCATTCATGACGTCGCCACTGTCCTGGGGCAGCTGCATTGGAAACGCATTGCCCCCAACGCGCTACGCCGGGCGATCAAGAAAAGCCGACGCCGTGTCCTCCGGGCTGAGCACGCTACCAAGCAGATGGTATCCAACGCCAACCTGCATAGATGGCGGCGATGCGTGCGACGGCTTCGACTGCAACTTGTTGCTATTGCCGCACTCAATCGCTCACAGGGTACGAAGGTGTGCCATGTGAGCACGCATCAGGGTGAGTCTGTGAAAGCCCTGACACACCTCGCCGAACAGCTGGGCCGGCGCCAGGATATTCAGGTTTTGCGCTCGGCGTTCAAAACCTTTTCCGACTCCTCGATCCTGCCCACCTTGCGAAAGCGCCTGCGTATCGAAATGAGACTGGCCAAACGCTAAACATTCTTGAGTCGGCGATTCGAACCAGGCCGACGGTGATCGATTGATCATGCGCCACCGCGCTGACGCACGGGGATAACCGTCCTGTCACGACCACTGGGCAAACTGCCAGGCCTCATCGCCCATGAGTCGTTACCGTGTTGGCACAATACGTCGTTCCCTCGAAACTCGGCCTGTTCCGCATCATCCGGCACGGCCATCGTTGGCGCAGCCTGCTGGATGAGCGTGAATTGGGACGCCATACAGCGGCCAGCACTGCACTGACCTTCCTGCGCG
Source organism: Rhodanobacter sp. (assembly GCA_049280175.1). Taxonomy (GTDB): domain Bacteria; phylum Pseudomonadota; class Gammaproteobacteria; order Xanthomonadales; family Rhodanobacteraceae; genus Rhodanobacter. Next base: position 7,080 of record JBAPPP010000545.1, on the reverse strand, counting down.
ATACATGGCCGCGAGCACGGCTGCCGATGACGCTGGATCGCTGGCGCTATCTGCCAGGTCCCATGCAAACAGGCCTGACTGTTCACGTGTCCATGGCCTAACTGTCGAACTGCGCAACGGCGCGTGACGACAGGTGCCTAACTCGGCGCAGTGCGATTGGGGTACTCAGGCCCCGGAACTGCTGTTATCTGTCCTTGGCGGGTATGCCAGGCTTTGCAGCCGGAAGCGGGCGGCAAGCGCCTATCGGGCGGGGTTCTCCATTGCGTTCAAGGGGCTACAGAGCCGCGACTAAAGTTTGGGCACGGACCGTCGATAACGTTTCCATAGCCCTCTCTCGCACCGTTCCCCGCCCCAAGGAGATAATCCATGAAAACCCTAATTGCCGCAGCCCTGTTGCTGATCGCGCCGATTGCCGCCCATGCAGCCTGCGCGGCTAGCGATTTCGCTATAGAAGATTTCCAGCAGAGCACCGTCGGCTCCGGCGCCGCCATGCATCTGACTCTCAAGGGCAAGTTGGTCAATCATTGCGCCGCTGCCGCTGCCGCACAAGTTCGCGTCGATGCGAAGGACGGCAGTGGCAAAGTACTGGTCTCCAAGCAGGGCTGGCCCGCTGGCACCACGAATATCGCTCCTGGCCAGGAAATCGATTTCGATCTCGGCCGACTGGTTCATTACCAGCCGGAGATGCAGACCTACGCGGCAAGTGTCGGCCAGGTCAGCACCTGGTAAACCTCGTCTGACGTGCCACCTCCCTCGACATCGGTATTGAAGCAAACACCGAAATCATGGGAAGCGGCTTCAAGCATCAAGTGCGGTACGTTTTAGGCAAGCGGGCACTCTCACGGCACAACCTGGTTGTGCATTCCCCCGTGAGAGTCTCGCTCTGCTTACCCCTGCCGCTGAATCAATGCGTACGCAGGATGCCTGCAACAGGCGCTTGCATTCGATTTACTCGCGAGCGTCACTGAGCGATCAGAAACATTGCGCATTTAAGTGCATGGTCCGTGGGTTTTCCGGACGAGCGAAGTCACCATCACACCGTCGCCTCCCACGTGTCGAGCATCAGGTTGATGTGTTCGGGCAATTGTTTGCCTGGCATTGCTGCTCTTGTTGCTCTTGTGGGAGCGACTTCAGTCGCGATGCTCTGGTTTGGCTGTTTGGTTTGCTTGCTTTCGAGCTCTAAGAGCGTTTCACCCTCCTACGGAGGGCGAAACGCTCTTAAGCTCTGAAGCAACAAACCCAAGCCACAGCATCGCGACTGAAGTCGCTCCCACAAGAGCAGCCAAGAGCGACGGGGTCAGGGGTAAGGGCGCTGGGCCCCTGCCTTCGCAGGGGTGACGAGAAGTCAGCGGTCCCGCGAGCACCCGCCCCTCACCCCAGCTCTCTCCCCACGGGGGAGAGGGAGCAGAGCGACTCACATGTGTTTTGATCTTCGCAGGAGGACGAAACGCTCCGAAGCGCTGAAGCAAGCCAAATGGCAAAGCCGAACCATCCCGACTGAAGTGGCTCCCGTACGAGCGGCAATGCCAGGCAGACAATCGCATGAGCTGATCAGCGTGATGCTGCTGCGAGGGGACTTGTCAGCCCTCACCAGCCGTCGCTGCAAACCACCTCAATGCAGCACAAACAACTTGTCGAAGCCCGCCACCCGCAAGGTTCCGCGCAACGCGCTATCTGCGTTGACGATACGGATCTCGGCGCGATCGCCACCCGCGTGCTCCCGCAGCAGCAGCAGCATGCCCAGCGCGGAACTATCCATGCTGCTGACGTCGCCAAGATCTACGACATAGCTCCGCGACGGCTTGCGATCGCCCAGGCACGCATCGTGGAAGGCGCGATGTACGGTGAAGTCGAAATGCTCGCCGAACTGCAAGGTCAGGCAGTCCTGCTCGGTATCGTGGTGCACGTTGAGATTCATGGCGTTCATTCCTTCAAAACAGTTCGATTTCGCCCGCTTCCATCGTGCTCTGCAGGGCGGGACCGCGTGAACGCAAGCGGGCCTTTTCTCGCTGGATGGCCAATCGCGAACGTACCCGCTGCGCGCGCTCTTCCAGCGCGCTGGCTTCCATCGGTCCGCAGGCTATTTCCTCGATATCGCGTGTGGTTTCAGCCGCTACTCCCTGCAATTCCACCAGGCGCGTACGGGTCTGGTTTAGCAGCTGACTGAGAATGTCCTCGAACTGCAGCGAACGGATCGTGGTGGAAACGTCGTTGCCCAGTCCGCGGTTGATTTCGACTGCCTGGTCGGCCACGGCGCTGGTGCGCGCATCGCTCTCGGTAACATGCGCCATCATCGCGTCGATACCGCCCTTAGCAGATAGCGCCACGTTGAGATCCTGCGAGGCCATCGCGCCGATCAGGCCGCGTACCTGATCCATCGCCGTGCGCGCGCGCTCGACGTGACTACCAATCTGTTCGTTGAACTGATTGGAGTGGCTGGCCAGATTGCGGATCTCGCCGGCGACCACCGCAAAACCTCGACCAGCCTCGCCGGCTCGCGCCGCCTCGATCGCTGCGTTGAGCGCCAGAAGATTGGTTTCTTCAGCGATGGTGTTGACGTTCTTGAGCAACGCGAACACCGCATCCATTTCCTTGGACATGCCGTCGATGCGATAGACGATGCGCAGGCTTTCGCGCGAGAGCTGCACGATCAGTCCGACGAAATGTTCCAGCAGATCGCCCGTACGCGTGGCGAAGTCCTGCACTGAAACGCCGCTTTTCTGTGCATCGATAATCTGCTTGAGCAGCGACTGCTGCAGGCCGGTTTTGTGCGACAGGCCATCGAATCCACCACCCAGTTCGGACACTGCATCACGCAGCAGGTCCAACGCTTGATGAAGTTCGCGCGAGGCGTGACCCAATTCGTCGACGAGGGCTCCGCGAACGTCCTCCAGCGCTTCGCGCACTGGCCCGCTGCTGGTATTGATGGGTGCCTCAGGCAGGGAAGTCCGTGCGCCGAGTCGGCGATGCTCCCACATCCACGCCATGCTGATCGCAATGAGTAGCAGCGGCATCAACCATGCAGGGTGCCAGAGCAGGCACAAGAGAAGTGCCACCAGGCTCACGACGATGCCGACCAGGGGACGCGGAGCGGACTTTGCGTTATTCATTGTAGATACCCGGTGCATCAGGAGGCGACGCGCTTGGCGCCGACCATCGGTTGTTGGGCCAGCGCGAGCAAGCGCGCAGCGATATGTTCCAGAGGCAGCATCTCTTCGGCTGCACCCATCTTCCAGGCGGCGCCGGGCATGCCCCATACCACCGAACTGGCTTCGTCCTGAACCAGCGTGGGCGCGCCACTTTCGCGCAGCTCGAGCAAGCCCCGGGCGCCGTCGTCACCCATGCCGGTCAGCAGTACGGCGACGGCCGAAGCACCGACACTCGCTGCCATGGAGCGAAACAGCACGTCGACGCTGGGCTTGTGGCGATTGACCTGTGGGCCGTCATGCAGACGGCAAACATATTTGGCGCCGTCCCACGTCACCAGCAAATGCTGACTGCCCGGTGCGATATACGCATGACCGGGCTGGATCGGTTGCCCGTCACTCGCCTCGCAGACCCGCATCGCCGAGCACTGGTTCACGCGCGCAGCGAAAGGTCCGCTGAAGGCCGCGGGAATATGCTGCGTGATGACGATCGGGGGTGCGTCCGGCGGCATCGCCGCGAGCAAGACGCGAATCGCTTCGGTGCCACCGGTGGATGCACCAATCGCGATGATGCGTCCGCTGCCCCGAGTACCCGGCGACTGGGAACGTGGCAGCACTGCGTCGGCCGACAGCCTGGGCGGTACATCGAGCCTTTGAACGGCGGTGTAGGCACGTGGCCGCGACTGTGCGGCGAGCTTTACCTTGGCGCAGATATCCTGAGCGCATTCGGCAAAGCTGTTGGCCAGATCGGTCGAGGGCTTGGTAAAGAAATCCACTGCGCCAAGCTCCAGCGCGCGCAACGTTACTTCAGCGCCCTGCTCGGTCAACGAGGACACCATCACCACCGGCATGGGCCGCAGCCGCATGAGGTTTTCGAGAAATGTAAGCCCATCCATTCGCGGCATTTCGACGTCGAGCGTAAGCACGTCGGGATTGAGCAGCTTGATCTTGTCGCGCGCGATCAACGGATCCGCGGCCACGCCGACCACCTCGATGCCGGGATCGGAATCGAGCATCGCCGACAGCAACTTCCGCACCAGAGCGGAGTCGTCGATCACCAGGACGCGCACTTTTCCCATTGCTGCTGCTCTCGCTTTATGTGGATGGGAACCGCGCCAGGCGAGCACGCAAGAATCGGAGATGCACCATGGGTGCCTGCCGCTTGCCTGCCCTACCCCGACTAAAACAGTTCCACCTCACCCTTTATCGGATCATTTGCCAAACGCTTGAGGTAATGTTGCTCGCGATCGGCTACCGCCACGTCGCGTACCGCACGCAACTGCCGTACCCGCACCCGTCCACTGGCCGGGAAAAACTGCACCTGTCGCGGATAGATATCGCCGACATCGGCGGCCAGCAGCTCGAGCCCCTCTGCCTCCAGGTAGCGCTTGACGAAGGCGATGTTGCGTTGCCCGATATCGGTCATCTGGGCCAGCACACGACCACCCCCGAAGACCTTCACTACCAGGTCCTGCCGACGTCCGCCGGCCTTGAGGATGGCGTTGATCAACTGTTCCATGGCGTCATTGCCGTAGCGCGCTGCGCGCCCAACCGCCGATGACCATCCGTCGCGTTCACCCAGCGGCTCTGGCAACATGAAGTGGTTCATTCCACCGATCTGCCGATGCCGGTCGCGGATGCACGCGGACACGCATGACCCCAGTACGGTGGAGATCATTTCTTCCTGCGCGCTCACGTAGAACTCGCCGGGCAGCACCTTGACCGTCATGCAACCGTGGGTGGGCTCCCAGAACCTTCGCATGTGCTCGAAGCCAGGTATCACCGTCGGGGCGGCGGTCAACGCGGACAGTCCCAAAGCAAATGCATTCACGCCGCATTCTTCCGGTAGACCGTGCGACCGACCAGATCGAACGCATCGCTGAGACCGTACATCGACTCGGAATGACCCAGGAACAGATAGCTTCCCTGCTCCAGCAGGCCGGCATAGCGTTCAAATAATTTCTGCTTGGTCGGCTTGTCGAAATAGATCACGACGTTGCGACAGAAGATTGCGTCGAATGGACCACGCATCGGCCACTCGTGGAGCAAGTTGAGCGGCTGGATGCTGACCAGCTCGCGCAGACGCGGATGGATGCATGCCAGCCCGTCGTAAGCACCCTCGCCGCGCAGGAACCAGCGATTGCGACGTGCTTCACTGACGCCGCCTAGACGATCCAGCGGATATTCACCACGGCGTGCGACTTCGAGTGCCTGTGGCGAAAGATCGGTGGCCAGGATGCGCGCATCGACGTTGCTGCCACTGCGCTCCAGGGCCTCTGCCAGCACCATCGCCAGCGCATAGGGTTCTTCCCCGGTGGAGCAGCCTGCCGACCAGATGCGCAACTTGCCACCGGCTTTCTTGGCCTCCAGCCAGCGAGGCAACAGCTCGTCGACGAGCAGGTCGTAGTGATGCATTTCGCGGAAAAAGGCCGTGACATTCGTGCTGATGGCACTGGCCAATTCGCCCAGCTCACTTTGCGGATCGCGGCACAGCAACTCGACATAGGCGTCGAAGCCGCGCAGCTTCAACGCGCGTAGCCGTCGTGCCAAGCGTCCCTGCACCAGCTGCCGCTTGTGCTCTCCCAGCACAATGCCGCAATGTTTGTAGACAAAGCTGCAAAGAAACGCGAACTCGGTATCGCCAAGCGTCGCACCACCTGCCCCTGTCGACGTGATGTTTGTATCGTCGAGCATCGTGCGTGCGGACATGAGATCAGAATTCCTTCCACACTCCGCTATCAGCGGTTTCCATCGCACGGTGGGGCTGCGCTTTCGGCGCGGCCTTGCGTACGGCAGCGAACACCGCTTCAGCCTCGACCACTGCTGCTCGCGCATTCGCACGCACTGGCGCAGCTGAGACCGGGGCATCGTCGCCACCAAGCTGGAAGAACCCGACCTGGCGAGTCAGTTCAGTCGCTTGTTCGTGCATCGCACGCGCAGCGGCCGAGGCTTCCTCCACCAGTGCGGCGTTCTGCTGGGTCATTTCGTCCATCTGTGACACGGCGTTGTTGACCTGGTCGATACCGGCCGATTGCTCCTGGCTCGCCGCGGCGATCTCGGCCACGATATCCGTGACCTTCTTGACGCTATCGACAATCTCGGCCAGAGCCTTGCCGGACTGGTCGACCAGCTCTGTACCGGCGCGGACCTTGTCGGCACTGTCGTTGATCAGCCCCTTGATCTCCTTGGCCGCACCGGCGCTGCGCTGTGCCAGATTGCGCACTTCGGTGGCGACCACCGCAAAGCCACGGCCTTGTTCGCCGGCGCGTGCCGCTTCCACTGCCGCATTCAGCGCGAGCAGATTGGTCTGGAAAGCGATTTCATCGATCAGACTGACGATGTCCGAGATCTTGCGGCTGGAGCTATTGATTTCACGCATCGCCGTGACCGCCTGCGAAGCCACTTCACCGCCACGCTCAGCTTGCTCGCGGGCGCCGCGAGCCAGCTGGTTGGCATGGCTGGCGTTCTCCGCATTCTGTTTCACGGTCGAGGTCATTTCCTCCATCGAGGAAGCGGTCTCTTCGAGACTCGAGGCCTGTTCCTGCGTACGCTGACTCAGGTCGTCATTGCCGCGGGCAATCTGCTGTGCGGCCGTGCTGACTTCATCCGAACCATGACGGACCTCACTGACGATCGCGACCAGGCGCTGGTCCATCGTGCGGAACGCTTCCAGCAGGCGGCCGAGCTCGTCCTTGCGGCGGACCACGATGTCGTGGCCGAGTTTGCCGTCAGCAATTTCGTTGGCAACCCTCATCGCATAGTCAAGTGTCTGGGTGATCGAGCGGATCAGCATGGTGGCCATTACCAGTGCGAACAGCAGGCCGATCGTCAGTGCGCCAATGCTGATCATCCGGATGCGCTGGTAGCTGGACACCTGGGCCTGGAAGATCTTCTCGGCCTCCGCGCGCTGCGCTTCGACGAGTTTGCCCAGCGC
>JBAPPP010000544.1:0-2894 GCA_049280175.1 Rhodanobacter sp. | reverse complement strand
CACGATATCCTTGCTGTCGACGCCATCCGGGCCCTGGATGCAGCCGATTGCGATCGTTGGCCAGTCATCGATCACGCTCAGGACAATACGATAGACAGGACGATCGTTGGCGTCATCCAGTTGCACGCAAAACTCACCTTCGCATCCCATGGAGATGGGCGGTCTCAGGCTGAGCCGAAGCTGGCTGCCATCCTTCAAGGTCAGGCTTCCCAGCGAAGCGCCGCCATCGATGTAGATCGCATTAAACAACGCCGTGGGCAACCGGGTGAGCGCAAAACGATAGTGATGCTGGATACTTTTCAGCCGAGTACGCCGTTTCCATCGTTGGTGAACATAGCGATGGAAATGGCGCTCGAGCACACGGGGATCGCGCTGCTGATAGGCACACATGCGCGAATCGCCATACACGAACGCGAGATACCTTCCATGCAGGCTTGGCATGCAGAGAGTGCGAACGAAGTATTTGGCTGCCGTGATGCGACGCCTGGCCGGGTGGCCGCGCCAGTCGGAACGGCCCTGCAACGAGCGCATCAGGTTCGTCAATGCTCCGAGGCGATGCGCGGCATACAGGCTTGCAAACTGTTTTAGGGCCGTTCTGAAAGTTCTCTGGAGGTCGAACCGTGGCCTTTTGCGATCAGTGTGCGTACAGGCGCTGCTATACCTTTGTGCTGCAAAGACGACATCAGCGGGAACGGCATCGGTCACGACGGCATCGCCCCCAAGTGGAGTGCTCAACTTATTCAAGGCGCTTGATCCGCGTAGTGGTGTGACCCCCTAAGACGTTTGCGGACCGGAAAATCGAAATGGACGCTGGGACTCGAAGTGGCTTCTGGTCGTCTCGAGCAAAACCTGCACGAATCGGCGCGCCGCACTCCACCAGCGGCGCTGCGCCTGCTTTGTCAGCGTCTTGTCGGCTTGCTGGAAGGAGGTTGGCAGCTGGGCAGGCACCATGTGGCGCTTGCTATGCGATGAAGTCGTACAAGAAGGAGGGCTGTCGCCGTACAAGGTTCGGGGACTTCACTGGGCTTACGGCGTATCGTGGCTTTGAGAACAGCACGTCCAAGCTGACGCCGGGGTGAGCGCAGCGAGACGTTTGCGGATTCGAAAATGAAAAGGGTGGGTAAATCTGCCTGATGCGTCTACGGACCAGGCGCCGGAGGAATCGGTTGCCGGTGCAAGCTCAGTGCACCGACCCGGCAGCTACCGCACCAATCGCCATGATTGTACCGAACACAAGTACGATGGGGCCAAAGACGAAACGTACTGCCTTCATAGCGCGATCGTGGCCTAGGATTTTTACCCACATCTTGCCGCGGCCGTAGCTAAGGGACCAGGCTGCAATGCGCTGTTTGGTGATCATCAACACGCCAAGCACGATTCCTACAACGCCACCGACAAGCATGGCAATATTCGCATCACTCATGGCACGAAACTCCTGAATTTGAACTGATTTTCAGGAGGCATTCTATGGTTGCGACGATCGCGGGTATATCAGATCTTTCTCAAAGTTAATCGCGCTGCAACCGCTCCAACAGCGTCGGGCAAGTGGGGTCGAGCAGTGCCCTGAGTCGATGGACCTCGATCAGCCACGATGCCACTGGCGCGTTGCATCGGCAAACGCGAGGCAATCGGCATACCGGTTGTATAGCGGTGCGGGAGAAATGCGGATGACATCGGGCTCGCGCCAGTCGCCGATGATGCCGTGTTCCATCAGGTGTTCGAACAGCGCGCGGCCCCGCTCGCGACCACCGATCACGCGGATCGACAGCTGCGCACCACGGCGTTGCGGATCTTCGGGAGTAACGATTTCCAGCACGTCGCTGAGTTGTGTGCATACCAGCCATTCCAGATAGCCGGTGAGCTTGAGCGATTTCTCGCGCAGTGCCTGCATGCCGGCGCGGCGGAAGATCTGCAGTGATACGCGCAGCGGCGCCAACGCGAGAATCGGTGGATTGGACAACTGCCAGCCGTCGGCACCCGGTGTAGGTACGAACTGCGGACCCATCTGGAAGCGGGTTGTCTTGTCGTGTCCCCACCAGCCGGCGAATCGCGGTAGAACAGCTTGGGCATGACGCTCGTGCACGAACGCGCCGCCCACTGCACCGGGGCCGGAGTTGAGGTATTTGTAGCTGCACCAGATCGCAAAGTCGGCGCCGCTGTCGTGCAGTTGCAGTGGCAGATTGCCGACGGCGTGCGCGAGGTCGAAGCCGACCACGCAGCCGTGCTGGTGCCCCAGCTCGGTGATTGCCTTGAGATCGAACACCTGCCCGTTGCGGTATTGCACGCCCGGCAGCATCACCAGCGCGATGCGTGAGCCGTGCTCGGCCAACACGCGTTCGATCGCGGCGATGGAAACCAGGCCGTTGGGTTCGTCAGCTTCAAGCTCGATCAGTGAGCTGGCCGGATCGAAGCCGTGGTAGCGAATCTGCGATTCCACGGCATAGCGGTCGGTGGGAAACGCGCCGGCCTCGATCAGGATGGCGGGGCGCTCTTTCGTTGGCCGATAGAAGCTCACCATCATCAGGTGCAGGTTCACGCCCAGCGTATTCATCGCCACCACTTCCGTGGGCAGTGCGCCCACCACGGCAGCGAGGTCGTCGCGTACAAACTCGTGATAGTCCATCCACGGCAGGCGCCCTTTGAAATGGCCCTCCACGCCGAGCTCACCCCAGTAGTCCAGTTCCGCGTTGACCGCTTCGCGCACGGCACGCGGCTGCAGGCCCAGTGAATTGCCGCAGAAGTACACGCTCTCTACGGGCAGATTGTCGTGCCCCTGGTGCGGCGGGATCAGAAACTCGTCGCGGAAGCTGCGCAGTGGGTCGGCGGCATCCTGCGCGCGGGCCCAGTCGAGGTTGGCTTCAAATTTTTCGGACATCGAACGATCTCTTCGGAGC
>JBAPPP010000543.1:0-14807 GCA_049280175.1 Rhodanobacter sp. | reverse complement strand
GGCGCCGGCTTGCCGGCCAGTGGGCTGATCTTCTGGCTCATGCGGATGCTCCCGGCTTTTGAGCATCACGCAACTGGCGATAGCGCCGGATCAAGGTGTTGGTTGAACTGTCATGCGCGAGTTTCGGTTCGTCCTTCGCCGTCAGTTCGGCGATGGTGGTCTTCGCCAGTTGCTTGCCCAGTTCCACGCCCCACTGGTCGAACGAATCGATGTCCCAGATCACACCCTGCACGAACACGCTGTGCTCGTACAACGCGATCAGCGTACCCAGCGAGTGCGGCGTCAGCTTCGACGCAAGGATGGTGTTGCTGGGCCGGTTGCCCTCGAAGGTACGATGTGGCACCAGCGCCTCGGGCGTGCCTTCGGCGCGCACTTCGGCGGCGGTCTTGCCGAATGCCAGCGCCTCACCCTGCGCAATCAGGTTGGCGATCAACAGATCGTGCTGGTCGCCACCGTGCTGCGCGGGCAATGGGTTCAGTGTCTGGCCGAAGCCGATGAAATCGCATGGCACGATGCGTGTGCCCTGATGGATCAGCTGGTAGAACGAGTGCTGACCATTGGTGCCCGGCTCGCCCCAATAGATAGGTCCGGTCGCGTAGTCGACATGGATGCCTTCCAGCGTGACGTGCTTGCCGTTGCTTTCCATCGTCAACTGCTGCAGGTAGGCGGGAAAGCGCTTCAGGTATTGCTCGTACGGCAACACCGCCACGGTCGCGGCATCCAGAAAGTTGTTGTTCCAGACCGCGAGCAGGCCCATCAGCACAGGCAGGTTGCGCTCCAGCGGCGTACGGCGAAAGTGCTCGTCCATGGCGTGGAAGCCGGCCAGCATCTCATGGAATTGATCTGCGCCGATCGCCAGCATGGTCGACAGGCCGATCGCCGAATCCATCGAATAGCGACCGCCGACCCAGTCCCAGAAACCAAACATGTTCGCGGTGTCGATGCCGAACTTGCCGACGCCCTCGGCGTTGGTGGAGACGGCGACGAAGTGTTTCGCGATGGCACCGCTCTTCTCAGCGTCGTCACCCAGTGCCTTGACGCACCAAGCGCGCGCGGCATGCGCGTTGGTCAGTGTCTCCAGCGTGGTGAAGGTCTTGGAGCAGATGATGAAAAGAGTCTCCGCGGCGTCCAGATCGCGTGCGGCCTCGGCGAAATCCGTGCCGTCCACGTTGGACACGAAGCGGAACGTCATATCGCGCTGGCTGTAATCGCGCAACGCCTCGTACGCCATTACCGGTCCCAGGTCGGAGCCGCCGATGCCGATGCTGATCACGTTGCGGATGCGCTTGCCGGTGTGGCCGAGCCAGGCACCGCTGCGCACCCGTTCGGAAAACGCGGACATGCGATCGAGTACCTCATGCACATCCGGCACCACGTCGTGACCATCGACGAGGATTTTCTCGCCGGACGGCGCACGCAATGCCACATGCAATACCGCGCGATCTTCGGTGCTGTTGATCTTGTCGCCGCGGAACATCGCTTCGATCCGCTGCGGCAGTTCGCAGGCTTGCGCCAACTCGCGCAGCAGGCGCAGCGTGTCGGCATCGACGCGTTGCTTGGAGTAGTCCAGATACAGGTCGACCGCCTCAATGGTCAACTGCTCGCCGCGGCGGGAATCCGCGGCGAACAATTCACGCAAATGCTTCGGGCCGATCTGGGCGAAGTGCTGCTGCAGTGCCTGCCACTGGGGAAGCGTGGTGAGGCGAGCTGTGGTCGGATGGGGACGGCTCATTACAGGGAGGGTCCTTTGGATTTGTCGGCCAGCACGGTGGTCTTGTCCTTGATCCGCTGCAGCAGTTGCTGCCACGATTTGACGAATGCCTGCGCGCCGTCCTTCTGCAGCTTGCTGGCCAGTGCGTCGACGTCCACACCGGCCTTATCGATCTGTGCCAGCGTCGCTTCGGCATCGCCCCCATCAGCGGCCATCACACCATGCAGCTGACCATGGTCGGCGAATGCGCGCAGGGTTTTCTCCGGCATCGTGTCGACGGTATCGGGCGCGGCCAGCGCGCTGACGTACAGCGTGTCGGGCGCGGACGGATCTTTGGTTCCGGTGCTTGCCAAGAGCAGCCGTTGCGGTTGCGCACCGGCGGCGGCGAGTTTCTTCCAGCGCGGTGAGGCGAGCAGTTCGCGATAGGCGCGATAGGTTTGCTGGCCCACTGCGATGCCGAGCCGGTTATGCAGCTCGGTGGGCAACTGGTCGTTGCTGGCTACGTCCCAGCGGCTGATGAAGACCGACGCGACCGAGCCTACACGCAGATCAAGCCCGGCTTCGAGGCGTCGCTCGATACCGCGCAGATACGCTTCGGCGGCGGCCACATAGTGATCGCGAGAAAACAACAGGGTCACGTTGATCGGGATGCCGGCGAAGATCGCCTCCTCGATCGCTGGTATGCCTTCGGGCGTGCCCGGAATTTTCACGAACAGGTTATCGCGCTGGGCCTGGGCATGGATCTGCCTTGCCGCCGCGATCGAGCCCGCGGTATCGGCCGCCAGCAGCGGCGAAACTTCCATCGAAACCCAGCCGTCGACGCCTTGAGTGGACTTGAATATCGGCTGGAACAAATCGGCAGCGCGGCGCAGGTCTTCCAGCGCCAGCTCGGTGAACAGTTCCTCGCCCGCAAGGCCGGCCAGCGTCTTGGCGTGGATGCCGGCATCGTAGGCGTCGCCATCGCCGATCGCGGCATCGAAGATGCTTGGATTCGAGGTCAACCCGGTGACCGAATCCTCGGCGATGTAGCGCGCCAATGTGCCGTCGTCGAGCAGGGTGCGGGTGATATTGTCCAGCCACAGGCTCTGGCCGAGATCATGCAGTTGCTGGGTCGCTTTCATGCTTGCTCCATCTCTGAGTTCAATACGGGTGGGGTCAGTACGCCGGCGCGCTGATGCCGGGTGCGGCGGGCTGGAAGTCCGCAAGCTTACGCTCGCGTAGCTCGCCGATGCACGCGACGCTGATATCCGGTTCGGGGTTGCCGGGTGTATCGATGGCGGCAGCAGCGTAATGACCCTGACGCACGAACACTGTGGTCAGCCGGTTGCCAAGTCGCTGCTTCATGTCGATGAGGATCTTCGGTTTGTCGTCGATCATCACGTAGTGCGCGGCCGGGTAACGCTGTTGCATCTCTGCAAGCATGGCCTGTTTGTGCGTGTAGATCAGCACGGCGCCGTGCAGCACATCCCATAGGCCGGCGTGCTGGATCTTGCGGGGCTGAAATACCACGTCGCCATCGGACAGGATCACCGGCAGGCCCAGCGTATGCAGATGCGCGATGGTTTCCAGCGCGTGCGGGTACAGCCGCTCGACAAACGGATACTCCAGCAGCCAGGCGGACATCTGCAGCAGCGCCGGGTCGTTGTCCAGGCCAACGCGAAAGCGCTGAAGTGCGCCCAGATAGTCGGCATAACCCAACTCGTCGCGCAGCTGCGCATAGATCGCCCAGTAGCGGTCGCGCTCGGTCGCACCGAACGACTGTTCCAGGCGGACGCCGAGATCGGCAGCGAAGCGGTCGTTGTCGAGCAGGGTGTTGTCGACATCGAGCAAAAAGACCAACGGAACGGTCTCGGGTGGTTTGGTATTCAACATGGTTCTTTCACTTCAACTTGTGGATCGTGCCAGCCCTCGGCACCGATGACGACCTGCGCGGCCTCCGCCGGCCCCCAACTGCCGGGTTCGTAGATGCTCACCGGGCCCTCGTGGTTCAGTACCTGGTCAACCACTGCCCACGCGGCCTCGACACATTCGTCACTGGTGAACAGTGCGTTGTCACCGCGCATTGCGTCGCCGAGCAGCCGCTCATACGGTGGCTTTTCCGACTGCGGTCGATGTCGGGCCACCAGCTCTACCGGCTCGCCCTGCATCGCTTCGCCGGGCAGCTTTACCCGCATGCCTTCCGCAATGATCACCTCGGGACTGAGTCGGAAACGGAAGTAGTTGGCGTTCTTAAGCGTGATCTCGTCGAAAACCGACAATGGCGGCACCTTCATGTCCACCATCACCTCAGTAGTGGTGATCGGCAGGTTCTTGCCGGCACGGATGTAGAACGGCACGCCAGCCCAGCGCCAGGTGTCGATGTGCAGGCGCAGCGCCACGAAGGTCTCCACATTGGAATCGGGTGCCACGCCCTCGATCTTCCGATAGTCCTTGAACTGGCCGCGCACTACTTCCTTTGGGTCGAGCGGGCGCATGGCGCGGAACAGTCGCAGCTTTTCCGCATTCAGCGCGGCCGGGTCGTTACCTATCGGCGCGTCCATCGCCAGCAACGAGGTCACCTGCAATAGATGGTTCTGCAGTACGTCGCGGATTGCACCGACGCCTTCGTAAAATGCACCGCGATCTTCCACGCCGAAATTCTCGGCCATGGTGATCTGGACGCTTTCGACATAGCGGTTGTTCCATACCGGTTCGAGCACGGTATTGGCGAAGCGGAAGTACAGCAGGTTCTGCACCGGCTCCTTGCCCAGGTAGTGATCGATGCGGAAGATCGCTGACTCGGGAAACACTTCGTGCAGCGTCTGGTTAAGCTGTCGCGCAGAGGCCAGGTCACGGCCGAACGGCTTTTCCACCACGATGCGCGCATTGTCGGCGCAACCGGACTGCTTCAGGTTCTTCACTACGACGCCGAAAAGGCTCGGCGGAATGGCTAGGTAGTGCAGCGGTGCCTTGGCGTCACCGAGCGTCTTCTTCAGCAGCTGGAACGTGGCCAGATCGTTGTAATCGCCATCGACATACTGCAGCCGTGCCGAAAGCTTCGCGAACGCGGCCTCATCGACGCTGCCGCCCTTGTTCTTGGCCGCCTGCGCCAGACTGTCGTGAGCACGCTGACGCAGTTGTTCCACCGTCCAGCCGGAATGTGCGACGCAAACGATCGGTAGATCCAATCCGTCGCGCAGCATCATTGCCTGCAGGGCGGGAAAGATCTGCTTGTAGGCCAGGTCGCCAGTGGCGCCGAAAAAGACCAGGGCATCCGAGCGGGGTATCGACATGGCGGTGGTTGTCTCCGTGTGGCTGCCGCAGCGCTTTCAGTCAGGCGCCACGAGGGTCAGGGGGTCCAGGCACGCGACAGCTGCATCGGCGTGCCCAACGTTGAGTCGATCTCTGAGCATGCTCGCGATGAGGTTAAGTCGATGCATAAGTTTGCATGCAGATGGCTTGGCGCGATAGCTGCTGACGCCTAAGTCAGTGTGCACGTGGATGATTGAGATCGACGCTGTGTTCATGTCCATCGTCGATCAGCGGAATGTGACCGTCCGGTTGCACCACCCCATCCAGCCACACGCTACCAAGGGTGCCGGCTGCGCTGTGCCGCAGCTCGATCCGGTACCAGGTATCGCGATAGCGGTAGCTCAGCGAGAAACCTTCCCAGTCAGCCGGTAGCACGGGGGCGAAACGCAGTCGTCCCGCCTCCAGCCGCAGGCCGAGCAGGGATTCGACGATCAGCCGGTACATCCAGCCGGCCGAGCCGGTATACCAGCTCCAGCCACCGCGGCCGACGTGCGGTTCAACCGCGTAGACATCGGCGCTCACCACGTAGGGCTCGACCTTGTAGACGTCCATCTGCGCCGCATCGATGCCATGGTTGACCGGATTGATCATGCGCAGCAGTTCCCACGCACGCGCGCTGTCGCCCAGTTCGGCAAACGCCATCGTGGCCCAGATCGCCGCATGGGTGTACTGGCCGCCGTTCTCGCGCACGCCAGGCACATAGCCCTTGATATAGCCGGGGTCGAGCGAGGAGGAGTCGAACGGCGGATCGAGCAGCTGCACCAGCCCGGCGTCGCGACGTACCAGATAGCGATCGAGCGAATCCATCGCCTGCTGTCGACGCTCGGACGGGGCCATCCCGGACAGCACCGACCAGCTCTGCGCGATCGAGTCGATGCGGCATTCATCGTTGGCGGCGGAGCCCAACGGTGTGCCATCGTCGAAGTACGCACGGCGATACCACTCGCCGTCCCAGCCGTGCTGTTCCAGCGCGCTGCGCAATTTGGCGACCTCTTCTTCGCAACGTTGCGCGAACGCTGCGTCGTCGTGCAACCGGGCCACTTCGGCGAAGCGAGTCAGTACTTCGCAGGAGAAGAAGCCGAGCCAGATGCTCTCGCCGCGACCGGCTTCGCCGACCCGGTTCATGCCGTCGTTCCAGTCGCCGCTGCCGATCAGCGGCAGGCCATGCGCGCCGCGTGGCAGGCTGTGTTCGATCGCCCGCACGCAGTGCCGATACAGCGTTTCACGCAGACCCGAATGCTGCGGCAAGTCGTAGTAGGACTCCTCACCGGGATGCAGCGGCCTGCCTTCGATATAGCCCACCGATTCGTCCAGCACACTGGTATCGGCCGTGGCCAATACGTAGCGACTGGTGGCCAACGGGAGCCACAGGTAATCGTCGGAACATTGCGTACGCACGCCGCGATCCAGCGGCGGATGCCACCAGTGCTGCACATCGCCTTCGGGGAATTGATGCGCCGCGCACAGCATCAGCTGGCGTCGGGCGAGCTCGGGTGCCGCGTGCAGCAGCGCCATCGAATCCTGCAGCTGATCGCGGAAGCCGAACGCGCCGCCGGACTGGTAAAAACCGCTGCGAGCCCACATCCGACACGCGATGGTCTGGTACAGCAGCCAGCCGTTGGCCAGCACGTCGAGTGCGGGGTCCGGTGTCTTCACCTGCACCGCGCCCAATGTGCGGCTCCAGTGATCGCGTACTTTCTCCAGCGCGTCGGCCGCCGCACCACTGGTGCGGAAACGCTGTACGAGCGCGCTGGCGTCGGCCGCATCGCGCCCCAGGCCGAGCCGGAAGATCACCTCGCGCTGTTCTCCATCGACCAGCGCGACTTTCAGCTGCAGTGCGGCACAGGGGTCGAGCCCTGCGCCAAGCCGGCTGGACAACTGCGCGCGGCCCAGTGCAGCCGGCGCGCGTGAACTGCCGTTGCGGCCGAGGAATTCGCTGCGGTCGCCACTGATCCCGCGGCTCGGGTCGTCCACGTCGAAGAACGCCACCCGGTTCGGAAACTCGGTGTTGTAGGGATTGCGGGCATATAGTGCGCCGGTGGCCGGGTCCGATTCTGTTACCACGTGCATCGCCGTCTTCTCGCGCAGGTCGCCCAGTAGCCACTCGACGTAGCCGGTGACGCTGAGCCGCCGTGGCTGGCCCGAATCGTTGCGCAATTTCAGCACCGAGAATTTAACCGAGGCATCCAGCGCCACATACACCCACAGTTCGCTATGAATGCCGTCCTCGTCATGTTCGAACACGCTGTAGCCGAAGCCGTGCCGGGTCACATAATCGCCGCTGCCGCGGCTGGGCAGCGCGGTCGGCGACCACACCTGGCCGGATTCCTCGTCGCGCAGGTACAGCGCCTCGCCGCTGCCGTCACTGACCGGATCGTTGTGCCATGGCGTCAGCCGGAATTCGTGCGCGTTCTCGCCCCAGGTATAGGCCGCGCCGCTTTCGGAGATCACCGTGCCGTAATTGGGATTGGCCAGTACGTTGGCCCACGGTGCCGGAGTGGTTTCGCCAGCGGCCAGGGTGATCACGTACTCGCTGCCGTCCGCGCTGAAGCCGCCGTGGGGATTGCTTAATTGCAACGTAGTCGGGGGCGCGTCGGTGGCGGCGGCCGGCGCTGGCGTGGGGACGGCCGGGGCAATGCGCCGCGGCTTACTCGGTTCAAAGCGGGGCGCGTGGGTTTCCACCCGGCGCCGGCTGACCTGCTCGGCTAGGCTGCCGCGGCTATCGATCAGGATGATCCGTGCACTGGCCTGCACCACCATCCGATCCTCGCTGGAGAGCTGCTGCGCGGGACGCACGTAGATGCCGCCGGGGCGATCGAGCAGGCTCGCTTCGCTCCCGGAGGCGATCAGCCCCATGATCTGATCCTGCAGTTCCTGCCGATAGCCGGCACGATCTTCGTTCCAGATGACCAGGTCCACCGCGAGTCCCTTCAGGCGCCAGTACGCGTGCGCCTGCACCAGCTGGCGCACCAGTTCGACCCGCGCGCGGTCGGCGATTTGCAGCAGGACGATCGGAAGATCTCCCGAGATCGCCTGCCCCCACAGGCCCGACTGTCCGCGACGATTGCTCAGCAGGACGCTGGACTCGGCGCGCAGGATCGCGTTCGGATAGGTGATCGATGTGGCCATGTGCTCGTACAGCTGCGCGTCGGCGAGCGTGGCATTGAGCTGACGCAACAAGACCTGGCTGTGGGTCCAGGCCAGGTCGAACACGCGGTCGGCGAGATGGCGATCGCGGTATTTGCCGATCAGCTGCAGGCAGGCATCACGGCTGTCGGCCATGCCGGTGACCAGGTCCACTGTAGCCGATTGTTCCGGCTCCAGCGTGATGCGGCAACGGATCGCCACGATCGGATCGAGCACGGAACCTTCGCTGTTGGAAAGTCGTGTCTGCTCGCGGTCCAGCATTTGTGGTTCCGCCACGCTGCGACCGCGGCCGATGAAGCGGGCGCGGTCGGTTTCGTAGGAAATCTCGTCGATGTCGGCGTTGTGCACAGCGAGCAGATGGCACATCCATGGCACCGCTTCGTCATGTGCTCGCGGCCGCCGGGTGCACACGATGGCCTGTAGTTCCGGCACCAGTTCGGTCTGCACGAACAGCTTGCTGAAGGCAGGATGCAATGCGTCGGCTATCGGCGGTGACAGCACAACTTCGGCATAGCTGGTGAGCTCGATCGTTCGACGTGTGCGGCCGCGGTTGGTGATGCGGGTGCGGCGCAGTTCGATGTCGTCTTCAGGCGACACCACGATCTCGGTGTGCGCATCGAAGTCGCGTTCGCGCACGCGGAATTCAGCGCGTGCGTCGGAGAAGATCGCCTCGAACAGCTCGGTCTTCTTCAGCGTGGGCTGGTAGGCAGTGGCCCAAAACTCGCCGCTGTCGACGTCGCGCAGATAGCAGAACATGCCCCAGTGGTCGCGGGTGATGTCCTCGTGCCAGCGGGTCACGGCCAGCTCGCGGCAGCGGCTGTAGCCGCCGCCGGCGCTGCTGACCATGACGTGGTAGCGACCGTTCGACAGCAGTTGCACGGCCGGTCGCGGTCGATCCGGATCAGCGAATACGCGCAGCCGCGCTTCGGACGCGCGCGGTTGGCCGTCCATTTCGGGGAAGCCGGTGGCATGCAGATATTCCGCCGCCGTCTTCGGGACGCGCTCTTGCAGCAGCAGGCTGGTGGCCTGGAATTGCGGATCGGTTTCGAAGCGCCGCTGCATCGGGCGATCCAGTAGTGCGTAGTCCAACGCCAGCAGGCTCATGCCCTGGTGATGCGCCATGAACGAGCGCACCATGGCCGAGGTCTGCCCCAGCGGCAACCGTGCCGGCGTGTAATCGATCGCTTCGTACATGCCGAAGCGGCCTTCCGCACCCACGTCGGCGAGCCGCTGCAGATTCCGCGTCGCCGCCGCTGGCGCCACCATCAAGGCCATCGCGGAGGCATAGGGCGCGATGACGACATCGTCGCCGAGTCCGAGCTTGAGGCCCAGGCCCGGCACGCCGAACGCGCGGTATTGATAAGTGAAGTGCGCGTCGAGCGTGTTGTAGCCGGACTCGGAAATTCCCCACGGCAGGCTTAGCTGATTGCCGTATTCGATCTGACGCGCCACGGCGGCACGGCAGGTCTGGTCGAGCAGCGTACCCTCGTAGCTGGGCATCACCAGCATCGGCATCAGGTATTCGAACATCGAACCCGTCCAGGACAGCAAGACCGGCTCGCCGCCGCTGGTGGTCAGCAGCCGCCCCAGCGAAAACCAGTTGTCCTGCGGCAGCTGGCCCTGCGCGATGGCCACGAAACTGGCCAGCCGCGCCTCGGAGGCGAGCAAGTCGTAATAGCTCGCATCGAGCCGGCGCTCGTCGACGTTGTAACCAATCGCCAGCAGGTCGCGCGCATTGTCATACAGGAAGCGATAATCCATCAGCGCCAGTTCGCCGGCCTGCTGCGCCAGCTGTTCGATCGCCGCGATGCGCTCCCGAGCGTGTTCGCGCAATGCATCCGCACCCGCTTCGGACGGCCAGCACAGCGGTTCGATCCGTGCCAGCTGGAGCAGCGTGGGGATGCCGCTGTAGACGGTATCGTCTTCCGGCGGCGGATCCAGGTTGAACGCGGCTGCCTCGTCGCACAGGTCGCTGCACTGGCTGAGCAATGCATCCAGCCAGAATTCCGCATCGCTGCCAGGTTCGACGGCGACCGTCTGGGCCAGCGCGTAAGCGTGATCCAGCTGCCGTTGCAACAACGCAACGGCAGCGCCCATGGTGGCCGGAGGGTGGCTCAGAGCAGTTTCCAGTTCCTTTCGCAGCGGGTTCAGCACGCTGACAGCGGTGCTGTCGAGTGCGTCATGCAGCACGCCGAGGGTGTCCAGCAGGCCTTGCAGCAGGCGTGGCCGGAACACCGGCTCGTCGATCAGCCCGAGCAGGCCCGGCCGTAGTGTCAGCAGATGGCCGGCGAGGTTGCCGCTATCCACCGCCGAAACGTACAGCGGTGCCAGCGGTTGCAGGTTCAGCGTGTCATACCAGTTGTAGAAGTGCCCGCGATGGCGTGGCAGAACCTGCATCGTGGCCAACGTCTGGCGGGTACGTTCGAGCAGACGGCCGACGCTCAGATAACCAAAGTCATAGGCCGCCAGATTGGCCAGCAGCGCCATGCCGATATTCGTCGGAGAGGTGCGATGGGCGACCACCGGCGTCGGCTGCTCCTGCAAGTTGTCCGGCGGCAACCAGTGGTCAGTGGGGCCGACATGAACGTCAAAGAAGGCCCAGGTCTTGCGTGCCAGCGTGCGCAGGAAGCGCAACTGCGTCGCCGTCGGTACGAACGCGGAGGGCACGCGCGGTTTGCTGATCCACCACGCGATCGATGGCGAGAACAACCACAACAGCAGCAACGGCGCGGCCAGCGTCAACACCATCGGACGCAGCGTCGCCAACGCCACGGTCAGCACCACTGCCAGCACGGGGCCGATCCACATCAATCGCCATAGCGTGCCCGGTGTATTGCTGCTGTGCCGCTCGACATCGCTGGAGGTCTGCCATTGCAGCAGCAGGCGGCGGCTAACCGCCATGCGCCACAGCGTGCGCACGATCGCATCGAGGCTGTACAACACCTCGTGTGGCAACCACGCCAGCGCCAGCGCCATCCGCGCCAGGTGCTGGCCGGTGGTGCGCAACGCAGCGCGCAGATGTTGGTCCAGTTGCACTTCACGTGGCTTTTGCACGAGTTCCAGCAGCGCTGAAAGCACGGGCGGAATCAACACCATCGCCAGCACCGCCAGCGTCCATGAAAGCACCGGCCAAAGCATCAGCCAGCCCGTCACTAGCAGCAGCAACAGCGATGTCGGCACCAGGCTGCGACGCAGGTTGTCGAGGATCTTCCAGCGCGACAGCGCGGTCAGCGCATTCACGCGCCAGCCGTCGTGCGCTGTCGGCGCCCACGGCAGCAGCCACGGCAACAGTTGCCAGTCGCCGCGAATCCAGCGATGCCGCCGTTTCACGTCGGCGCTGTAGCGGGCCGGGTATTCCTCGTATAGCTGCACATCGCTGAGCAGGCCCGAGCGGGCATGGCATCCCTCGACCAGATCGTGGCTGAGGATGCTGTTTTCCGGAAAGCGACCATCCAGCGTGCGCTCGAACGCATCGATGTTGTAGATGCCCTTGCCGATGAACGAGCCCTCATGGAACACGTCCTGATAGACGTCCGACACCATTCGCGTATACGGATCGATGCCGGCGTCGCTGCCATAGAGTTGTGCATAGCGTGACCGCGCCGTACTGGGCAGGCTGATGCCCACGCGCGGTTGCAGGATCGCGTAACCCGCCACCACGCGTCGCTGATCAGGGTCGTAGACCGCGCGGTTGAGCGGATGATCGATGGTGCCGACGAACTCATGTGCGGAGTCGCGCGGCAGCTGGGTGTCGGTGTCCAGCGTGATGACGTATTGCACCGGCGGCAGCGTCGCGAAGTCGCCCACCACCAGCATGAAGCGGTCGTGTGCATTGCCGCGCAACAGCGCATTCAGATCGGCCAGCTTGCCGCGCTTGCGCTCGTGGCCCATCCAGCATTGTTCGGTGGCATTCCAGCGCCGTGGACGGTGCAGCAGGAAAAAGCAGTCGGTATCGACGCGGGAATATTGTTCGTTGAGTGCCTCGATGCGTCGCCGCGCCAGTCGCAGCAGCGCCGCATCGCCGGGCAGCGTTTCGCTGGCCGCATCGGCGAAATCGGTCAGCAGGGCAAAGTGCAGGTTGTCGTCGCGATTGCCGAGAAAACGCACTTCCAGCGATTCCACCAGATCATCGATGTCCTGCTCGCTGGAGAACAGGCAGGGAATCGCCACCAGCGTGCGTGCGCTGGCAGGGATGCCTTCTGAATAGTCCATTCGTGGCAGGCGCTGTGGCGCCACCGTCAGCGTCGCCAGCCAATTGATCAGACTCAAGGCGAGCTGGCTGGCCAGAATCACTGATGGAATCGCGATGGCCAGCACGGCCCACCCGGGCAGTCGATCCGACACGGCCGTCAGCACCAGCGGTCGCGCAAACGCAAACGTGAGCAGTGACAACAGACCTAGATAGATCGGCAGCGGCGCCTTGTCGAACCATCGACGTAGTGTTTCGGCCACGGTCGGTCGCACGCCCAGGTATTGCTCGAGCGCACCCCTGCCCTGATCGATCAGATAAAAACCGACATGCCGTTGCAGCGACGATCCGACCGTGGACTGCACGCTGGCCTGACTCAGCGCGATCGCTGCATCGGCTACTTGCTGCTCGGTCAACCGGTGCTTGCGCGCCGTCGCTTCCACCACATGGCGGTAGCGGTCGCGCGTGGCAAAATCCATCGCCGCGTAGACCTCGGCGGGATCTTCGCGCAAGCGCTGTTCCACCATGCTGGTGTGCTCGACGAAGTCGCGCCAGTCGATCGCCGAAAGTGCGCGCAGGCTGCCGATGCTGTTGCCGATGGAAACCTGGTTCGCCGCCTGCTGTTGTGCTTCCAGTTGCACCAGATGTTCGATGCTCTGACCCGATTCGGACAAGCGTTGCTCGATCCAGCTCAGCGGCAACGCAAGCGCCGGGCTCTGCCCCTGAAGTCGGCGCGCCATTTCGGCGACGAACGGACCGGTCATCGGCGGCTTCGAGCGCGCCATGTCGGCAACCACCAGTACGACGCTCTTCGGATCGCGTTCGGCGGTGGCGATCATGCGGTCAGCCCAGCGCACTGCCTTGCCGCGGTAGCGCCAGTCCGCCATCACCCGCGCGGCGACACGGCGCAGATTTTCCAGCAGCGCCAGTCGCAGCATGATCGGGATTGCCCACAGCTCGCCGAGCTTGAGCGGTGTCACGGTCTGATAGGCGCTGACAAACCGGCGCAGGCTGCTGGTATCAACGCGGCCGTCGCCGTGCGAAATGATTTCCAGCGCGATGTCGTAGACGCGTGGCAGTTCGGCCGATGGGCCGTGTTCCAGCCGTGGCAGCGCCCGGCTATAGCCTTTGGGTAGATGTCGCCGCGCGATCCGAACCTGCTCTTCGATCAGGTAGAAATTGTCCAGCAGCCATTCGCCGGCCGGCGTGATGCGTCGACGGTGGCGGGTCGCCGTGGTCAACCGCTCGCAGGTATGGATCAGCACCGCCTCGTTGTCGTCCAGGCGGGCCAGCAGCAGGTTCGCGCTTGAGCGCGGACTCAGCCGGTGCTGACCGGCCAGGATGTGGCCGTGTCGCTCCATCTGGTCAGCGCTGAACAGCTCCGAGCGCAGTGCCGGCTCTTGTTCGGGCTTCGTGCGCGCGGCGGTGCGTCGGCGGCGAAATGCACGCAGACGCCTCAGCTTGAGCTGGTTGAATATGTTGCCTATGTTCAAATCCAGCTTCCTTCGCCAGCTTTCTTCGGGTGTGTTCAGGGTGATCCGACCGCAGCATGTCCGTACGCGCAATCGCCCGAATGAGGTCGATGCCAATTGAGCCGGGCATGCCAGGATCAAGCCGACACTACGCGACCCCGTGTGAAGACGATGCACGCTACGATGTAGTTGATCGCCAACCTGTATTGGAGTCCTCTGGTGCTATCCCTGTTGATTCGCGCGGCCGGCCCCGCCGACATTCCCCTGCTGCTGGCCTGGAACACCGCGATGGCGTGGGAAACCGAGCGCAAGCGGCTCGACCCGACGTTGCTGGAACGCGGCATTGCTGGCGTATTCGAGCAGTCGCAGCGGGGTTTTTACCTGATTGCCGAGCGTGATGGCGCGGCGGTTGGTGGCCTGCTGGTGACTTACGAATGGAGCGATTGGCGCTGCGGCAATTTCTGGTGGATCCAAAGCGTGTATGTCGTGTCCGATGCACGGCGCGGCGGAGTATTTCGCGCGCTATATGCTGAAGTCGAGCAGCGCGCCCGCGCCGCCGACGCGGTTGGCCTGCGCCTGTATGTGGAAACCGAAAACCTGCACGCGCAGGCGACCTATGCCGATCTCGGCATGCAGCAGTGTCATTACCTGATGTACGAGAGCGCTTTGCCTGCGGCGGACGATCACACTGGCTGAAGCAACCTATCCCAGTATCTGCCTTACTCGTTGAGTTCGAGTTGCTCCTCAGCGATGTCGGTCATGGGTAGGTTTATCGTGGCAAGTTTGTGCGTGGTTTCCGATAGATGATGTAGGCGCTTTCCATTTTGGTTGTAAGTGAACCAATTTCTCAGAATTATCTGAGAGCGCTTCTATGGGCGAATCGGCACTCTGGCTAGGCGCGAATGTCCTCCGCGCGATACACGGACGGCGGCCTAGATAGCAAAGGCAATGCAGTCGCTCCATGTAGGGATGGTGATAACGATGAGCAATCTCGACC
>JBAPPP010000542.1:0-5119 GCA_049280175.1 Rhodanobacter sp. | reverse complement strand
GGCAGGAACCCAGTCGCTTTGGACTTCGAGTTTGCTCCCGCTCTGTCCTGCTCTGATCTAGCTTCCACACAGTGCACGCGGAACACGCGCTGCTCGACTCGTCCTCATGCGGCGTTGAAGTGAGGGCGATCAGGTCCCGAGTGTTGTTCAGCCCCCGACGCAACGTCTATACTTGGCGACTAATTCACCCTGTACCCGCCGCACTCGTGGGAATGATCTCGATGACTCGACTGCAATTGCTTGGCTTGGCCGCGGCCACTGCCCTGTTCGCCGCCTTCAGCGCGCACGCTGAAGGTGACAAGGCTGCCGGCCGCACACTCGTCTATACGTGTGCTGGTTGCCATGGTGTGCCCGGCTATACCAACGCCTATCCGCAATACCCGGTGCCGAAAATTGCCGGTCAGAACGAGCAATACATCATCAATGCGCTGCATGGTTACCAGAATGGCGACCGCACGCATCCGACCATGGGTGCGCAGGCGCAGAGTTTGTCCGACAAGGACATTCAGAACATCGCCGCCTATCTTTCCAGCCTCGCCAAGTAGTTGCCAAGGACTCTCCGCATGAAACGTGCGCTTACCCTGTTTTCATTTGGCGCCATGCTGGCGTTCGCTTCCGCCCAGGTGCTGGCCAACGGCAACATTGAGAACGGCAAGCAGAAGGCTGCTACCTGCTTCGCCTGCCACGGTGCCGACGGTAACTCGGTCGATCCGCAGTACCCGCGCCTCGCCGGCCAGTACAACGCCTACTTGGTGCAGGTGCTGCACGAGTACAAGGACGGTCAGCGCAACAACGCGATCATGAAGGGTATGGACGCCACCCTGTCCGACCAGGATATCGAGGACATCGCTGCTTATTTCTCGAGCCTGCCGACCAAACTGGATACCTTGCAAGGCCATATCCAGGGCGACTGAGCAAGTCCGAACGCATCGAAAGCATAAGGCCCGCTCTGGCGGGCCTTTGTTTTTTTTACCGGTCGCGCGATAGTTCAGGCGAGCGCGGACTTGCCCTCGTGCTTGCTGTAATAGGGTTTTTCGCCGCCGGCATGATCGGTCGCATCGCGCACCGCGGTGATTTCAGGAACACGTTCGCGCAAGGTCTTTTCCACGCCCTGCTTGAGCGTCACGTCGACCATGCCGCAGCCATGGCAGCCGCCACCAAATTGCAGCAGCACCACACCCTCGGCGTCGATTTCCAGCAGGGTTACGCGCCCGCCATGCGAAGCCAGCTGAGGATTGATCTCCGCCTCCAGCACATAACGCACGCGCTCGATCATGCCCGCTTCCGCACCCGGCACGTCACCCTTGATCTTCGGCGCACGAATGTTGAGCTGGCCACCGGTGGCATTCGGCTCGAAATCGATGGTGGCATTGTCCAGCCAGCTGGCGCTGTCGCCGTCGATGTGAAACAGAAAGCCGGCACATTCGATCGTCCATTCGCCACCCGCCAGATCGGCAGGTTCGCAAAACTCCAGCTCGCAGCTGGCCGCCGGCGTACCGGGGGCGGTCACGCGCAGCCGGATGCTCAGGCCGTCGACGCCCTGTTGTGAAAGTAGCCGCAGAAAATGTTGCTGCGCGCGTTCGGAAATATCGATCATGCCTGGCTCCAATGTCACCTATGCTGCCGCCTGCGTACGTCCCAGGCGAAACAGCACCATTTTAGTCCAGTTTCAAGCCGAGTGCGCAGGTCGGCCGGTGCTTTGACTTTTGCGCACGCAACTTCGACGCTTCGCCTTCAGCTTTCAGTCAATGGATATACAGATGAACACGATCGACCTCGCCTCTCAGCATTGCCAGCCGCGCAAAGGCAGTCAGCACGCCCTGGACAGCGCGCAGATAACGACGCTGCTGAGCCAAGTGCCGGGCTGGAAGCTGAACGCCGACGGCAAGGCCATCGTCAAGGATTTCAAATTCGCCGACTTCCACCACACGCTGGGCTTCATCAACGCGGTCGGCTTCATGGCCAACCACGAGGACCATCATCCGGATATCGAAGCCGGTTATGGCCATTGCCAGTTGCTGTGGTCGACCCACGACGTGGGTGGCCTGTCATTGAATGACTTCATCTGCGCCGCGCGCGTCGAAGGCCTGCTCGTGCGCTGAATGCGCGACTCAGAAGTCGGTGCGGGATTTTTCCAGCAGGTACTTCAGCCGCTTTCCTTTCACCGAAAGCACATCCAGGAAGTCCTTCAGATCATCCGGCATCGGCGCGGAGAACGAATACGCACGCCCGTCCACCTCGAAACTCATGTGCGAGGCGTGCAGGAACAGCCGGTTGAGGCCCATTTCCTTGAAACGCCGGTTCATGTCCTTATCGCCGTATTTCGGATCGCCGGCGAGCGGATGGCCAACGTGCTGCGCGTGCACGCGAATCTGATGAGTGCGACCGGTGCCCAGGGTCGCCTGCATCAGGCGAGCGCCGGGGTACTGCTCCATTTCGCGGAAAAAAGTGAGCGACGGCTTGCCGCTCTCGGTCACCCTTACCATGCGCTCGCCACCCTGGAGGATCGACTTCATCAGTGGCGCGTTCACATCGAACTTGGCCTTGGACGGATGCCCGACCATCAGGCACAGGTACTGCTTGGTGACGGTGCCAGCGCGGATTTCCGCCTGTAAACCGACCAGCGCAGCCCTCGTCTTGGCAAACACCAGGACGCCGCTGGTATCCCGATCGAGCCGATGCACCAGTTCCAGATGCTCTTGCGGCCGCGCCGCGCGCAACAGTTCGATCGCACCGTGACTGACCCCGCTGCCGCCATGACTGGCCACACCCGAAGGCTTGTCGATGACCAGGAAGTGCTTGTCCTCGAAGATGATCGCCTCGGCCACTTGATTGACCTGACCGGTAGGCGGGCCTTTGCCTTCAGGCCGTTCAGCCACCCGGACGGGCGGAATACGTAGCATATCGCCGGCTGTGAGACGGGTGTCCGGCTTGGCCCGCTTGCCGTTGACCCGCACCTGGCCTGTGCGCAACAGCCGGTAAATCATGCTCTTCGGTACCCCCTTGAGCATGGTTACCAGTGCGTTGTCGATGCGCTGGCCATCTCGTTCGGGGCCGATCTCGACTTGACGTACACCGTGAGGTGCGTCGGGGGAAGTTACCGTCTGCATTGAAAAAAACCTGTTGAAATAGGATACTCGGTGGGCGCTACATTCTGCCCATCGATGTCTGGATCGGGTCGAATACCCGCCCGTAACGTCGGCGAGGATTGCGCCGGTTGCCTTGGTAGCCGGTTGCGGCTCCCTTTCATCGTAACGGTTTGGGCTGCTGTTTGTCCGATGCCATTGAGGTATCGGGGCGGCGGGCGCAGCTGACCGAATCATCCCGACACCGGTAACGGTGCCGTCATTTTGCCGCTTAACCGCAGCGGCGCGATCCTCGGCAGGCCGCCATACCGGCGCCACCGCGGCACGCGACGCGCGGCCAAGCCGAGGATTACCACCATGAAACGTATGTTGATCAACGCGACTCAGCGTGAAGAGTTGCGTGTGGCTATTGTCGATGGACAGAATCTGTACGATCTGGACATTGAAATCCCTTCGCGGGAACAGAAAAAATCCAATATTTACAAGGGTCGTATCACCCGCGTCGAGGCTTCATTGGAAGCCTGCTTCGTCGAATACGGCGCCGAACGCCACGGCTTTCTGCCGCTGAAGGAAATCTCCCGGGATTACTTCACGACAGGCCTGGATCCCCACAAGGCGACCATCCGCGAGCTGCTCAAGGAAGGTCAGGAAGTTGTGGTGCAGGTGGAGAAGGAGGAGCGCGGCAACAAGGGCGCTGCCCTGACCACGTTCATCAGCCTGGCCGGTCGCTACATGGTGCTGATGCCGAACAACCCGAAAGCCGGCGGTGTCTCGCGGCGGATCGAGGGTGAGGATCGGCAGGCGCTGAAAGAAGCACTGGATCACGTCACGGTACCCGACGATGTCGGCCTGATCGTGCGCACCGCCGGCCTCGGCCGCGATGCGGAAGAGCTGCAATGGGATCTCGACTATCTGCTCCAGCTGTGGAAATCGATCTCCGCCGCGGCCACGTCGCAGAAAGCCCCGTTCCTGATTTATCAGGAATCGAAGCTGTTCATCCGCGCCCTGCGCGACTACCTGCGCAGCGATATCGGCGAAATCCTGATCGACGAGGAATCGCTCTATAACGATGCACGCGACTTCATGCAGCAGGTGATGCCGAACGCCCTGCGCAAGCTCAAGCTGTACAAAGACGACACCCCGCTGTTCACGCGCTACCAGATCGAAACGCAGATCGAGAACGCGTTCGATCGCCAGGTGCGCCTGCCGTCCGGCGGCTCGATCGTGATCGATCAGACCGAAGCGCTGACCGCGGTCGACATCAACTCCTCCAAGGCCACCAAAGGCAGTGACATCGAGGAGACGGCGTTCAATACCAATTGCGAAGCGGCAGTGGAAATCGCCCGCCAGCTGCGTATTCGCGATGCCGGCGGCCTGATCGTGATCGATTTCATCGACATGGACAGCCCCAAGCACCAGCGCGAAGTGGAAGATCGCCTCAAGGACGCCTTGAAGCTCGATCGTGCCCGCGTGCAAATCGGCCGCATCTCGCGCTTTGGCCTGCTCGAAATGTCCCGCCAGCGCCTGCGTCCGAGCCTCGGCGAAGCGACCCAGATCGTCTGCCCGCGCTGCGAGGGCCATGGCCACATCCGCGGCGTGGAATCGCTGTCGCTGTCGACCCTGCGCCTGATCGAAGAACATGCGATGAAGGAAAACACCGGCCAGGTGCTGGTGCAGGCGCCGTCGAGCGTCGTCAATTTCCTGCTCAACGAAAAGCGCGCCAGCGTGGTGGAGATCGAACTGCGCCACAAGGTGCACGTGATGATCGTCGCGGACGAAAAGCTGGAAACACCGCATATTGAAATCCAGCGCATCCGCGAAGCCGACATGGGCGAGCACAGCAAGCCCAGCTACGAACGGCTGACCACGGTGGAAACGGCCGAGCTGCCCAAGATGGGCCAGGCCCTGGGCAGTGGCGAACAGCCTGCCGTCAGCGGCATCGTGCCGTCCAGCCCCGCTCCGCTGCGCGAAGAAGTCGCCACACCGGTTGCCGCAGCGCAGCCTGTCGCCCGTCGTCAGCCCGTTGCCGCTGC
>JBAPPP010000541.1:0-3017 GCA_049280175.1 Rhodanobacter sp. | reverse complement strand
GGTTGGGAGGGGGTGGCTTTTGATCTTCTTCGCGAAGAGCGACCCCACCCCCAACCCACCCCTGCAAGCAGGGGAGGGAGCATATCCCGAGCTGCGCCACGACCCTCCCTTCGCAGGGATGACGAGCGTGGGGACGGATCGTTCGAGGCTGCCTGCTTTGCTCCTCCCCCTGCTTGCAGGGGGAGGTTGGGAGGGGGTGGCTTTTGATCTTCTTCGCGAAGAGCGACCCCACCCCAGCCCTCCCCTGCAAGCAGGGGAGGGAGCACATCGCAGAGCTGGCGCCGCCGGGACTCAGGGCTGTTCGGTGCTGTCCGCTGAAGCGGGCGCCGGAGGTTCGGCGATACCGTCGTCCTCATCGCCGTAGATCGCCACATGCGGCACGCCATCGGCACCGATCCAGCCACGGTACATGCCGTCGGTGTTGAACGGGATCGCGATATGGCCATCCGAATCCAGCGCGATGGCGCCGCCGTTACCGCCCATCGACGGGATTTCCTGGTTGATTACTTCGGCGGCGGCAAGTTTGAGCGGTTCCCGCATCTGGGTCACCTTCATGCAGATTTCGTGCGCGGCAACTGTACGGATATAGAACTCGCCCCAGCCGGTGCCGGACACCGCACAACCGGCGTTCGCATAGGTGCCGGCGCCGATGATCGGCGAATCGCCGATGCGTCCCCAGCGTTTGTCGGTCATGCCGCCGGTGGAGGTGCCGGCGGCGAGATGGCCTTCTGAATCCAGCGCCACGGCGCCGACCGTACCGAAATGTTTGGCCGTCTGCACATCCGCATGCGGCTGCTTTGCGGCATCTTCCTTCAAGGCCTTTTGCAGTTGTTGCCAACGCTCCTCGGTACGAAAATACGAGGGATCGACCAGTGGCATGCCGATGCTTTGCGCAAACGCCTCCGCACCCTCCCCGGCCAGCATCACGTGCGATGATTTTTCCATGACGGCGCGCGCCAGCAGGATCGGGTTCTTGATCCGCTGCACATCGGCCACTGAGCCAGCGCGCAGTGTGTTGCCATCCATGATCGCCGCGTCCATCTCGTTCTTGCCGTCATGGCTGAATACCGAACCCTTGCCGGCGTTGAAATTCGGGTCGTCCTCCAGCACGGCGATCGCCGCCGTCACGGCGTCCAGTGCCGGCTTGCCCGCCTTGAGCTGGGCATAGCCGTCCCGCAACGCCAGTGTCAATGCGGCGCGCACCGCCTTCTCCCTGGCCGGCGTCATGTCGCGCTTGATCACGCCGGCGCCCCCATGGATCACCAGGACGGGCGAGACAGCGGCATGGCTCATGGTGGCTATTCCGAAAGCGGCGAGAGCAACGAACAGGCGGTGCAATTTCACTTCTCTATCCCCAAGAGCAACAGGGCAAGTATAGCGAGCCGCGTTGCCATGCTTGATGACAACGGCAGCGGCGGCCTAACTCTGCCTGCGACCTTGGTACGAGGCGGACGGCGACCAATCCGTCGTATCCTTGGCAGCTGACTCTCCCTGCAGGAAGGCACGTAATGAACAAGGTGTACGCAAGCGCGGCGAAAGCCCTCGACGGGCTGCTGGTCGACAACATGACGATCGCTGCCGGCGGCTTCGGCCTGTGCGGCATCCCCGAAAACCTGATCGGCGCGCTGCTGGACGCCGGCACCAAGGGGCTGACTATCGTCGGCAACAACGCCGGCGTGGACGACTTCGGCATGGGCCCGCTGCTCAAGACGCGCCAGGTCAAATGCGTATACGCCTCCTACGTGGGCGAGAACAAGGAATTCGAACGGCAGGTGCTGGCGGGCGAGCTGGAGCTGCATCTGGTGCCGCAGGGCACGCTGGCCGAGAAGCTGCGCGCTGGTGGCGCTGGCATCCCCGGCTTCTATACGCGCACCGGGTTCGGCACCAAGCTGGCCGAGGGCAAGGAAACCAAGGCCTTCGATGGCAAGGAATACGTGCTGGAGGAAGCGATCCACGCCGACCTGTCAATCGTGAAGGCGTGGAAAGGCGACGCCCACGGCAACCTGGTCTTTCGCGAAACCGCGCGCAACTTCAATCCGATGATCGCCACCTGCGGCAAGATCTGCGTGGCCGAAGTGGAGCAGCTTGTCGAAGTGGGCGAACTGGCACCGGATGCGATCCACGTTCCGGGCATCTATGTCGACCGCATCATCCAGGGCGCGAAGTACGAGAAGCGGATCGAGTTTCGCACCGTCGCCGGCGTGGTCGGCGGCAAGGAAAGCCCGATCCGTGTGGCGATGGCCAAACGCGCCGCGCAGGAACTGCAGGACGGTTTTTACGTGAACCTTGGCATCGGTATTCCGACCATGGTCGCCAACTACATTCCGGCCGGCATCAACGTCACCCTGCAATCGGAGAACGGCTTGCTCGGCATTGGTCCGTTCCCGACCGAGGAGCAGATCGATCCGGATCTGATCAACGCCGGCAAGCAGACCATCACTACCCTGCCCGGTTCGAGCTTCTTCTCCAGCGCGGAATCATTCGCGATGATCCGCGGCGGCCATATCGACCTGTCGATCCTCGGCGGCCTGGAAGTCTCGGCGCACGGCGACCTGGCGAACTGGATGGTGCCGGGCAAGATGGTGAAAGGCCCGGGCGGCGCAATGGACCTGGTCAGCGGCGTCAAGCGCGTGGTGGTACTGATGGAGCACAACGCGAAGGATGGCACGCCGAAAATCAGGACCTCATGCGAACTGCCACTGACCGGCAAGCAGGTGGTCGACCTGATCATCACCGATCTGTGCGTGTTCAAGGTCAACAAGGGTGAGGGGCTGCTGCTGATCGAGCTCAACGACGGCGTCACGCTGGACGAGGTGAAGGCGAAGACCGGCTGCGAATTTGCTGTGGATCCGGCATTGCAGCGCTGAAAGCCTGTTCCCGATCTCCGCAATCTGTGGGAGCGCAACTCGAGCAGGTTCCGCGTAGGTTGGGGTGAGCGAAGCGAACCCCAACGTCTCTACGGGACGCTCGAGTTACTTGCTGAGGGTAGCCCCCTAATTTCCCGCAACTTGTAGGAG
>JBAPPP010000540.1:0-2722 GCA_049280175.1 Rhodanobacter sp. | reverse complement strand
CACCACGCCAGCGGCGTGCCGAGCAGCAGCAGCACGAGGGTGACCGTCGCGGCCAGCCGCAACGTCAGCCCAAACGCCTGCAGATCCTGCGTCGACAGCAGCGGCATCATTGTTGCTCAGTGATCCGCTGCGCCTGGCAGGGTGAAGCCGTAGCGCGCGAGGATGGCGCGCGTCGCCGCACTCTGCATGTAGCGCGCAAAATCCTGCGCCAACGCATTGTCAGCGCCGCGTTTGGTCAGTACGAAACTCTGCAGCAACGGTTCGTAAGCCGTAGGCGGAACGGGCGCGTAAGTGCCTTTGGCCATGGCCGGGTCCAGCGCCAGCGATTGCGCAATGATGCCAACCTGGGCATTGCCGCTTTGTGCGAACTGCGCCGTTTGGGCGATGTTCTCACCGTAGACCAGCCGCGGCTGCAGCTGATCCCAGATACCAGCGCTGCGCAGCGCCTGCTCGGCCCGTTTTCCATAAGGCGCGTGTTGCGGATTGGCGATGGCTATACGGCCAAAGCGTGGCTGCACGAGGTCGGCTACCTGCACACCGTGCATGTCGATGCTTGCGCTCCACAAAACGATGCGGCCCACCGCATAGGGCACCGGTTGTCCGCCGGCATTGCCATGCGCAGCCAGCTGCTTGGGGTAATCGCTATCCGCCGAAAAGAACAGCTCGAACGGTGCGCCCTGCTCGATCTGCGTCAGCAGCTGACCGGACGCCCCGTACACCACGTCGATGCTGTCGGTCGGATGGTCATGACGATAAGCGGCGATGACGTGGTCCATTGCATAGTGCAGGTCCGCCGCTGCGGCTAGGGTGATGTGTCGACTTCCGGCTGCTTGATGTGCGTCAACCTGATCTGCGGCCGCGTGTACCGACAGTGCCGTGATGGCCATGCCCAGAGCAAACAACCAACGGGAGAGGATACGCATACCGATGCTCCTTGCGCGCAGTGCTGCGCGGCATTAGTGGGAAGGGAAAGGCCGTTGCATCATGACATTCTCTCCCAGGAGGCGCACCTGATCTCGATATCACAAGGCGGCCATCGGCCGGTCCGCGGTTGGCACGTGCGCATGACCCGAATCGAAACCCAACCTCCGGCGCCACACGCCGACCTTCCTTGCGCGTCATGCTGCGCCGCATTAAAGGAAACCCAACGGTTCACCGCATCATGCAGCTCCATTGGCAGAGGAATACGTCACGCCAGTGTCATGAGACTTTGATCGACTGGAACACAATTGAAACAGGCATGACGAACAAGAACGAAACCTGATATCCGGCGCAACGCCGGCCACCATAAGGGGGTATGTATGGCTCGGGAACTGGGAGTAGATGTCGTGGACGGATCGGTTGGAAGCTCACCTGGATTCTTCTCCAGGGAGCGCACCATTGCCGGTCAAGGTTTCAACCGCTGGCTAGTACCGCCAGCTGCGCTCGCGATTCACTTGTGCATTGGCATGGCTTACGGCTTTTCGGTGTTCTGGCTGCCGATGAGCAAACTGTTGGGCAACACCGATCCCATGGTCTGCGCGAACCTGGGTTTCTTCGCTGCGCTGACCAGCACCAGTTGTAACTGGACGGTGCCGCAGGTCACCCACATTTTCGAAACATTCATCGCCATGCTGGGCATCTCGGCCGCCTTGTGGGGTGGCTGGGTGGAACATTCCGGGCCACGCAAGGCCGGCTTTATTGCTGCCTTGTGCTGGGGTGGCGGACTGATGCTCGGCGGCCTCGGCGTATCGATGCACCAGTTGTGGTTGGTGTTTCTTGGCTGTGGCGTGCTCGGTGGTATCGGCCAGGGCCTGGGTTACATATCTCCCGTGTCTTCGCTGATCAAATGGTTTCCCGATCGACGCGGCATGGCCACCGGCTTCGCCATCATGGGTTATGGCGGTGGCGCGATGATCGGCGCACCGCTGGCGGTGGCGCTGATGAAGCACTTTTCCGATGTCAGCGCACAAGGCGTGGCTTCCACGCTGATGGCGATGGGCGCTATCTATTTCATCGTGATGGCCTGCGGTGCACTGGGCTTCCGCGTATC
This sequence comes from Rhodanobacter sp., assembly GCA_049280175.1. Classification (GTDB taxonomy): domain Bacteria; phylum Pseudomonadota; class Gammaproteobacteria; order Xanthomonadales; family Rhodanobacteraceae; genus Rhodanobacter. The sequence continues at coordinate 690 of JBAPPP010000540.1, read as the reverse complement.
CCCCAACGGCTGGAAACCGGCCGGCTGGACAGCGCCAATTACCGACGGCAAGTCGATGATCACCCGCCGTCATGTGCATCTGAACCGCGCGTGGAAAACCCCACAGTTCTGGCTGCTCTGGGGCGTGCTGTTCCTTAATGTGACCGCCGGCATCTCGGTAATCTCGATGGCCAGCCCGATGTTCCAGGACGTGTTCGGCGGCAAGCTGGTCGGACTGTCGAGCGCCGTCGCCGAACTCAGCGCTGCGCAGAAAGCCGCCGTGGTCGCGGCAGCAGCAGGGCTGGTCGGATTGATCAGCCTGTTCAACAGCCTCGGGCGTATCTTCTGGGCGTCGCTGTCGGACAAGATGGGTCGCAAGGACACCTATTTCACCTTTTTCGCGCTAGGCATTGCCTTGTACTGCCTGCTGCCGACCTGGGGACATGTGGCGCTGCCCGGGCTGTTCGTGGCCACCGTCTGCATCATCCTGAGCATGTATGGCGGCGGCTTCGCGACCATCCCTGCTTACCTGGCGGATCTGTTTGGTACGCAGATGGTCGGTGCCATCCATGGCCGTTTGTTGACGGCATGGTCGGCGGCCGGCGTCATCGGTCCATTTCTGATCGCCGCCATCCGTCAGACTCAGATCGATGCGGGTGTCGCCAAAAACCTGGTGTACGACCGCACGCTCTACATCATGGCGTTCCTGCT
>JBAPPP010000539.1:0-2828 GCA_049280175.1 Rhodanobacter sp. | reverse complement strand
GACATGGCGTCATCGGTACCGCGAAACACATGCACGTCGCCGTAGACGTGCATGCGCGCCGCACTGCTCGCCACCCCGATCGTCGGCGCGTCCACATAGGCCCGCTGCGACAGGAGGGCGTAATCGACAGGGTTCACGACGCGGGCGTAGCCACGGCAGCCGTCTTGGCCGCCTGGATCTGTTGTTCGACCACACCCGCCGCACCCACGGCGATTTCCGCCGCAACCAATCCGGCCTGAACCTGTGCCAGCTGAGCCGGTGGCAACGGCAACGAGCCGGCGATCTGACCCAACACCGGTAGCACGCTCTGCGCAAACGCCTGGACGCTGGCCGTCGATACCGTGGCGCCACTGGCACATGCGGCCGTCACGACGGGCTGCAGCTTCTGCAGGTCGGCTTCCGCCTTGACCGCGGCGGGAACGCCTGGCAGCGTCGCATCGATGGCTTCGAACTGGGTGATGGCCGCCTGGATCGGCGGGCACGCGATCGAAATCACCTGCGCAGGACTGAGCGACTGCGGGGCGGTCGTGGCACACGCAGCGATGAGCATCGCGGCGACGAACGCCACGATCATGGTCTTGGTCTTCATGGGGTTACCCTTCTTTCGGTGGAGGAACGGTGGGGCGGATCTGGCTGTCGGGCTTATGCCCGGTGAGCCACGCCTTAACCTGAGCGTCACTGAGCACGAACAGCGCGATGCCGGCCGTGGCGGAAACCATCGCCGCACCCTGGGCGAACGCGCCTTGATACTTCTCGGCGAAGGCACCAGCGAACAGCATCGCGTAGCCGTACACCGAGGACTTCTCGTTGAGCTTGGCCAGCAAGCGCTGGATGAAAGCTAGTGTCGTGAGCTTCACCGGTCGACCTTCCGATCGATCTTGTCTTCGATGTTGCGCAGAGCACTCCAAATGCCAGTGAGTTGCGCGTCATTGCGGCGCCGCTCTTCCGCTGTCGACTCAGCCATGCTCTGCTGACGAACCTCAACGACGGTCAGTCGCGAGCCATGCCGCAACAGCCAGTTGATGAACCCGCCGAGCACCACCAGCAGAGCGGCGCCAGCGGCAACCAGGTTCGCCAGCAAGTTCTCGCTCATGCACTCACTCCGGCAATGCACGCCTGAGCGGCGGCGTAGTTGGCTGCCCATGTATCGGGCTTGGGTTTGCCGGGACGCCAGTCGCGCACGCTGTACGCAATCCAGGCGCCATCGACGTCACCGATCGCCGGCAACGGCTGCGGATCTGCCCAGAGGATCAGTCGAGCGACGACGCAACCAGCCTGGTCGTCCGACAGCAGCGCGGCGTAGATGTCGCTCTCGATCGGCGCGATGCCGAGCAAGCTGCAGGCGCCGCGCATGTAGATCCGCGTGGCCGGGTTGTTCAGCACCGCATGCACGCCACCGCCCTGCTCTTCCTGCCACAGGCTGCGTGCTGGACCGCCCATCTGCTGGCGCGTCCGCAAACCGGATTCCTGCAACGCGATCGCCAACAGGATCACGCTGGCTTGATCACTCCCAAACTTCGCCGGCAGCAGGTGCTGATACACGGGCACGATGACCTGTGCGAGCACCTGTGCCGGCGTTGCGGGAAGCTGAAGCATCGAATTCACCCGCAGTCGGAAACGAAAAAGCCCCGCCGGTTAGGGCGAGGCTTTTTTGGTGGCTCGTATGAGTGGGGCGAAAATATCCCTATTTTTGTACGTACACAAGTGGTTCAATCGACGTACCGCCAGAACTCGTGGTCGAAGAAACTCATGCTCATGCCGTCGACGTCAACCGTGATGATCGGGTACTCGTCCTCGCCGTCGAACCCGAAATCGTCGATCGCTATTGTGCCCTTGATGATCTTTCCGTCATCGTAGAGCTGCACTTTTCGGCCAGCGTCATGCCAGCTTGGTGAGTTCCTAGCCCATTCATTCCACGGTCTCATGCGCGTGAGTCTATGCCATCTTCGGCCGTGTCGACGCCTTCGGACATCGGAATCCGTAACCAAGCCGCGACGTGAATCCGCGCCTCTCGCAGCTTCTGGTAATACCCTACGCGCTGCAGGCCGATGCCCAAGGCGCGCAGCTCCTGCAGCTTAGAGAACACGGGCTTGCCGGGCGTGAGGTATTCGCACCTGATCACGTTTCCAGGAATCCATCCGGTCGGCTGCTTGAGTAGCGCGTTCACCGCATCCTCGACTTCATCCGCCGCCAGATTGTCCGAACTGAAACCCAACCCAGTGGGTGGCCTCCCATGCCACTTCATCAGCGACGCAAGCGGCGACGATCCACCGCTCTCGTACTCGTACTTGCCGCCGCCGTATTCCCTGCCCCATTCGACCAGGCGCGCCTCGATGTCGGATGCTCGACGCTTTGTGGTGGCCATGGTCATTCCCCTGCGAGTTTCTTGTGATCAGGCTCGAACTGCAGCCCGGGTGTGTTCATGCAGCGTGGAAACGTGCGGCCGAAGGTGGGGCACGTCGCCTTGTCGAATGCCATCTCGCGGTGGATGCAATGGCCGCAGGGATCGGCGTAGACCTTGGCGCGTAGTCGGCGGCAGATCGAAAGATCAGTGAAGCGTTCGGGTCGGGTGTGGTCAGTCAATGGTTGCGGTCTCCGAAGGTCACGCTTGCGATCCAATCGGCATAGGCCTTCATGATCGTTGGACCGCTTCCCACGTAGAAACCGCTCGCGCATACCCACATTCCGCGAAACCGCCAGATTCGCGGCTTTATCGTTTTTAGCGGCCATCGACACATTTCACCGAACAGCATCGTCGACCTCCTTCGCCTCGTGATCCCCACACCGATGCCACTCACCCGGGTACCAATACCCGTGCCGCGCGTCGT
>JBAPPP010000538.1:0-2563 GCA_049280175.1 Rhodanobacter sp. | reverse complement strand
GTCAACTGGGTTGGTCGCAGCTTGGCTGGGGCGATCGACAGCAGCGGATGAGGAACACCTGACGACATGGCACGACCCTTGGACAGATGCGGTATGGCCGAGGGTACCCGAGCCAGCGCGGCGATGGGACCGTAGCATGCGCAACGCCGTACTGCCGGGCTATTCCATACCCGCGTAGTAGCCGCGCATCGCCCGCAGATAGGCGTCCAGATTACGGCCTGCCAGTTCATCGAACAGCTCGCCGGTTTCCGCGACCTCGTCAATGCGGTCGGGCCGGAAGTTGCGGAAATTCTCGCGCAGCCGGCACCACGTGCCGAGCGTCCACTTGCCACCCCAGAACGCCAGGCACAGCGGCTCGACCTCGCGCGTGCTGATATTGCCCGCCTCGTCGCGATAAGCCAGCTGCAACACCTGGCGCGCCTCGATCGCCGCATGCAGTCGATCGATCCTGGCGGCGAACGCAAGCTTGAATTCGTCGCGCCAGATCGGCGCATAGATCCGCGTACGTGCCGAGCGTTCGCGCAGCTCCGGAGGCAGTACCGCTTCGATCTTCATCAGTGCGGTCTGCGCGCTTTCGGCCAGCTTGGTCCCGGCAAACGCGCGCACGAAGCGCGTGCCGACCACCAGGGCTTCAAGTTCGTCGGCGCTGAACATCAGCGGAGGGATATCCGAACCTTTGCGCAGCACGTAGCCGACCCCGGCCTCGCCCTCGATCGGCACGCCAGACAGCTGAAGGTCGGCCACGTCGCGATAGACCGTGCGCAGGGATACACCCAGTGTCTCGGCAAGCTGGCGCGCCTGCAGCGCGGTGCGGCGGCCGCGGAGGGCGTGGATGATGAGGAACAGACGGTCGGCGCGGCGCATCGCGGCATCATCGCCGAGTCGGGCCGTGACGGCCAGCGCCGTTCGTCACGGCTTGTTCGCTTTGCAACATCGACCACGCGTGTCGCTCTACCGATATCACCGTGGAGGCGACGCGAACCTGATGCGCGATGGCTCATGGCTTTCACGGAATCTCGCCGGCGTGTTGGTCACGCCGCCTGCGACGCCGCCAGTTCAGCGTCCTTCTCCGCGGCACGCTGCATGGCAGGCCGTGTGATCACGCGATCGATGTAGGCGCGGATCACCGGCAGCTCCGGCACCAGCTTGAACATGGTGGTCCAGTTGAGCGCGCTGCCCCACAGCACGTCAGCCGCGCTGAAGGTGTCGCCAAGCAGGTACGGCCCCTTTTCCAGCTGATCGGTCAAGGTCTTCAGCATCGTGTCGAAATCACCGTACGGGCACGTGGACGGCGACGCTGCCTCTCGCTTCATCGACCTGTCGATCAAGGCCGGCTCAAAGCAGGAGCCGTAGAACACCAGCCAGCGCAGGTACGGCCCACGCAGCGGATCGCCGATCGGTGGCGCCAGCTTCGTCTCGGGGTAGAGATCGGCCAGATACATGAACACCGCCGGTTGCTCGGTGATCAACGCATCGCCATGGCGGATCGCCGGCACCTTGCCCATCGGATTGATCGCCAGGTAGGCGGGCTGGCGCTGCTCGCCGACCTTGAAGTTGATCGCATGCAGGTCGTAGTCGACGCCGAGCTCTTCGAGCAAGGCCCGGGTACCGCCGGAGCGGCTTTGCGGGGCGTGGAAAAACGTGACTCGCGGTTTCGTTGGCGTGTTCATGGGTGTCTCCTCGCAAGCTCTGCGCTATCTAGAGATGCCGCGTCTCGGCGGGCGGCGACTGCCAGTTGTTTTGGCGACCGTCGGCGTAGTGCACTGGTGCCTCGATCAGCGCTGCTGGTTCGACGTCATCGAGGCAGGCAAGGTTCACACTGTAGAACTCTCCGCCGAGTACATCGAGATGGCCACGCCCGAACGGGCGCACGCCGCAATGCCGGCAGAACAGGTGGTGCATGCTGTTGGAGCCGAACTGGTAATCGGAAAGCTCGCCATCGCCCGCCAGCAGGCGGAACGCGTCCGGCTTCACGATCACGCTCCATTGCCGGGTCTTGCTGCAGATCGAGCAGTTGCACTTGCCGCTGCCGGCGGCCAGGTCGATGTCGGCTTCGATGCGCACCGCGCCGCAATGGCAGCTGCCGAGGTAGGTCTTCATCATGAGGCGTCTCCTGTGGACAAACTTGTGGATCGGCTTGGCGCGTGCATCTGCCGATGCGAGCCACGCAGCAACGAGCGCGTCGTCGGTGCCAAGCGCAACGTTTCCGGCGGTCGTACGAGATACCGCGTCAGTGCTTCGGCATGCGTCGCTCGCCAGGGCATCGAGTGGGTCAACGCGGCGACATGACGTGCGTAAGCCGTGTGTTCCGCAAAACACGCCACACCCACGAGGACATGCTCGCCTTCGCGAACCGGCAGCGCTGGAAAACTATTGGTGCTGTATTCGGTGACGAAGCTGGCAGCAACCGGAGCAGCGCATTCGGCGAGCAGTGGCGCGATTTGCTTGGCAAAGAAGTTCGCGAAACCGTCGATCGCTGGCACCGCGCAATGCCAGAGCGTGACCACCACCAGCTCCTCTCCTACATGGTAGGAACCAGGCGAAGGTCGGTTGCCGGGATCGG
>JBAPPP010000537.1:0-2740 GCA_049280175.1 Rhodanobacter sp. | reverse complement strand
ATCGACAAACTCGCCGTGCTGCACGGGCAGGGCCGCATCGATGCTGCCGAGATGGAAACCCTGGTAGCCGATAGCGCTCGCTACGACGCGTTCAAGCTAACCGACGCCGCATTCGCCGGCGAGGGCGCCCGCGCGTTGCGCGTGCTCGCTGGCCTGCGCGCCGAAGGTGACGAATTGATCGCGCTGATGGGCTGGCTGGTCAATCAGTTGCAACTGGCGCTGCGCCTGGCCAATGCGAACGATCTCGCCGCACAGGTACGCATCGAGCACCTGTGGCCCGCGCGCGAACAACTGTTCCGCAAGGCGCTGCGTCGTGCGCCGCGCGAGCACTGGCTGCAATGCCTTGCCCGCGCCTCGCGCATCGACCGCATGGCCAAGGGGCGTGAAATCGGTGATCCATGGCAGGAGGCCGAGCGGCTGATTGCCGCTATCGCCGAACCGCGCGCAGCACAGGCTTTGGCATGAACGGGCCAAAGGAAAAGGCAGAGTCATTTTTTTTAGATTCAAAAAATGATTCTGATCCCTTTTCTTTCCCTCTCGCCATTTTCGGCGGCACGTTCGATCCCGTGCATCTGGGTCACCTGAGCGTGGCGTGGGAAGCTTCCGAATTGCTCAACGCCGAGGTTTGCCTGCTGCCGGCCAGCGTGCCGCCGCATCGACCCGCGCCGATCGCTTCGGCAGAGCAGCGTGTTGCGATCCTGCGCGCCGCCTTGCAAGGCCAGTCGCGTCTGACGCTGGACACCCGAGAGCTACGACGCGGCGGACCTTCCTACACGATCGATACGCTCGCTGAGTTGCGCGCGGAACTGGGCGGGCGCCCGTTGGTATTGCTGCTCGGTGCGGATGCGTTCGCCGGCTTGCCGAGCTGGCATCGCTGGCGCGAGCTGTTCGACGTGGCGCACATCGGCGTGCTGAGCCGGCCCGGCATCGAAGCCCTGCTGCCCCATGAGCTACAGCAGGTGATCGCCGATCGTCGCGTCGACGATGCAGCCGCGTTGCGCGGGACGTCCTGCGGCAAGGTGATCGAGCTCGCGGTCACCCCGCTGGAAATCTCCGCCACCCGAATCCGCGAACTGCTGGCCGCCGGGCGTGATCCGCGTTATCTGCTGCCCGCCGGTTTGTTCGACGACGACCAGTTGCTGGCGCCGTATCGCTGCTGAGCTCTGCAGGCTTCGCTTCCCCACTTGGCGAGGAATCAAGCGTAGGTTGGGATGAGCGCCAGCGAACCCCAACAGGCCCCGCCGATAGATGGAAAGTCATCCCGCCGGGTAGGTGGTCGTCTTTCAGATTTATCTGATATTTCCTGCGTGGCTCGGGGCTTAGGATGCAAGCCGGTAAATCAGAAAGCCCCACGAATCCTCATGGCTCCCGCGGTAATCCCTCAAGACAGTGACTCGCTTGCTTGGTCCCGGACCGTGCGGTGGTATCAGGATATGGCTTTTCGCACCATGCTGCGTTGGGTGCTTGTCCTCATGGGCCTATTTGCGGGCGTGGCCGTCGTACTGACCCTGATGTGTGTAGCCATGAATGGCCGGGCAGCGATCACGATGGATCATCTGAATGAATCGGGCGGCGGCATTTTCGTTGCAGCATTTATGTTCTGGTGGCTTGTCGCCTTTGTGCCACTTTTCGCCGGTACCATGTGTGTGTTCTTAGTCGTCAGCATAGGTGGTTCGGTGCTTTCACCGATGACTTACCACTACGCGTTTGACTGCGACAATTTACATATTCATACGGAGCGACGCGCCTCCAGGATGGGTGCCCATGGGCCCCTTTGGCTGGCTGTCGCGATCGCTACGGTGCTGGTAGTGCTGACTCGAAACCCTACGCCAGCCCTTATCGCACTCATTGCGATATCGGGTGGCGGTCGTGCCATGAAGAAGTTTCGAGAGGCCGCGCAAAGCACATCTTCCGAAGAAACGATCCCTCTACAGGACATTGCTGAATGTAAGCCCAGGTCGCCTGCATTTGCGCTACGCCTTACTGGAAATAGATCAGGTACGCTTTTTAGCCGTCCTTTGTACTGTGCCGCCGAAAGTTTTCCTCAAGTGAGTAGTCGGCTTCGACATATCTGCAACGCTGGTTGAGTTTTGATGGCGACAGGAAGCGCACACAGCGCGAACGGTCCGTCATTGAGATTGAGAGAGCCATGTCGGAACTTCAAATGGACGGCTATGCGCAACTCAAAAATCACGGGCCATCCAACTGCCCCTGCACCTCATTGATCGAATCGCGGATTCTTTTGCTGAACACCGAATCTTCGTAATGGATCAGCAGCAAGCGTTCGGTGGCGCGCGTCATGGCGACATAGAGCAGACGGGCTTCGCGGGATTCGTCTTCGCCGGCCTTGGGCATCTGGCCGAGATAAGGAATGATCACCAGCGGAAACTCCAGCCCCTTGCTGGAGTGCATGGTGATCAGCTTCACGCAATCCTTGACCACGAACAGCGAGCCCTTGTCCTTGCCCTCGGCGACGCGACAGGGAATTTCGGCGCGGGCCAATGCTTCGCGCAACTGGTCGCCTTGCCAGCCGTAGCGATAAAGCACTGCGATGTCATTGAGCCGCCGGCCACGGGCCTGTTCGTCGCGGATGCGCTGCACGAGGCAGGGCAGTTCGTCACGGGCGTGTTCGACGCGGATCAGCTCGGGCAATGCACCCCTGCGGCCTGCGCTTTCTGGCGCGATCAGCGGTACACCATCCTCATCGCCCGCCCGCGCATCGAGCAGCTCGTTCGCGAAG
>JBAPPP010000536.1:0-4440 GCA_049280175.1 Rhodanobacter sp. | reverse complement strand
CCGTCAATCAAGCCGTTCTTGGTCCAGGCATCTTTAAGCTTCTCAACGAGGAGCGCATCCAGTCGTGTGGCCTTCTGGCCTTTGGGATTTAACTGGCAAACCTGATCCACCCATGGAAAGTTCACCTGATAATCCTTTGACTGAAATTTCTTCAGATAGCGCCGCAACAGCCGGCGGAGATCTGGCACGGCAGCATCTGTGGTGACCGTCAACGCATCTGCGCCGGCAAGGCGACGCCCCAACTTTTCGCTGAGTGGCCGCCCCACAATCCCGCGAATGAGGTCGCGTTCAATATCCACACCGAAGCTCAGCGCGGACGAGGCCTGACTGGTTTGAATGCGGCTGTTCTGATCGTCCACAAAGGTTCTTTTATCAATGCTGCGGAGAGCATCCGAGCCGATGGAGTTCAGCGTCACGACCAGCCCGAACCGTTCCTCATAGGCATCGGGATGAAGCAGGAAGCGCCCTTGCCCAAATGTGAGGGCAAACAGGCGATCGTCTACGGGGACAATGAATGCAGCTGAGGAAGACTGGACGGTGCCCAGCAGCGTCTTGTCCACATAGCTTTCAAATAGGTCGGCCCACTTGGGCGGCTTGGGGTGCGTCGGCTTGACGAACAGCTTTCCGTAGTCGGAAGGTCCATCGGCGATGATGTACGGCTTGGCCCCGGTGACGACCGCATCCTCTGCGGTCACCACGCTCTCGCGCAAGAGGTAAATAGTGAACGTCGCCATCCGGTCCTCCCCCCGAGGATGATGTGTCGCCCATGCTGGCAGTCTGTCGCAGCCTTACTCCGTCGAGAATCATGGGCTTGGACAGTTTGGCCCAGGGGGCCACAGAAATCTGTAGGAGAAGCCCTACGGCAGGACTGAAAGGATGAGCCCCGTCCTGAAAAAGCCAGAAGCAAAGACGCTTACATGAGTGGGCTGGCGCCCAGTTCTACCCCCGATAACCTGCCCTAATCGTCCTGCATGGTGGGCATATCACCAAAGTCTGTGCACGTTGTTGGTGCTCGCTGAAAACTGACTACCTCTGCGCGTCGAAGACCGACCACCCCGCGAGTACTTGCTGGGCCATAAATCCCGCAGTCCAGGTTGGAATTCCCTGGTCAATCTTCAGTGCGCAGGACCGCGCCTTTCTGGTCAGTTTTCAACGCTAGGCAACAGGGCTGCGCTTCGCCGCCGCCAGGTCCGCAGCCCTGCGCCAAGCGCGAGAGCGAAGATCCCGCAGAGCCACGGGAAGGCGTTGCCGATCCGCCTATAGAGCGTTGGCCCGGATCCCAGCGGCAGGTCGGCGACGATCATGGTCAGGCCCGTAGGCGCATCCTTCTTAAGGGCGACCAGACGCCCTTGCGCGTCGCTGCCGAACACCAGGCCATTGTGGGCTGCCCGCACGATCGAAAATCCGCCTTCGACACCGCGCATCACGGACATGATTCCATGCTGCCAGCCATCGATGCCCATGTCGCCCGCGGGCACGCCCATAAGGCGGACGCCCTTGGCGGCATCGGAACGAATGGTATCGGGGAAATCCATGTCCTTGCAGATCTCCTCGGCACGGCCATCGCCCAACCAGCCCGAGACATGACCCGGCGTGAAATCGTCCTCGAGGCCCGGCACCGGATGGCGCTTGTCGTAGCGCTGAATCCTGCCATCGGGCGTGATCCCAAGCACGAAGTCGGCGGCCGGTGTCTCGGAGTGGAAGCCGGCAATGATCTGCACACCCGTATCCTTGGCGGCGGCAACGAGCGGCGCTACGATCGTGCTCTGCCCGGCAGGGGTCGATGCCATACCGCCTTCCGGCGTAACCACGAATCTGGCGCCGTCCCGGGCGGCTGCACGGATCTCGCGCGCATAGGTTTCGGTCACCGTGAGATCGGCGGATACGGTCTTCGCCCGCCAGGAATCCGCTACGGCGGTCTCATCGACGATTCCCGCCACCCGCAGCACGTCGGGCTGCGGGTGCGCGAGCCGCACCATACCGAACACTAAATTGGCTGCACAGATCGTCATCCCGAGGCCGACTGCGGCCGTGTTTCGTTTGGGCCGTAGCGCCATGGCGAGGGTATTGGCAAAGAGGCAGATCAGGAACGTAACGGCGTACATCCCCAAGAGCGATGCGCTCTGGATCAGGACGGGCGCGGACATCGTGCTGTAGGCGAGCGATCCGTAGGTGCCGTTCGGGGACTGCAGCTCAATCAGGAACTCGAAGGCTGTCCAGCAAGCCGGAAACGCAAACAGCGTGAAGAGTGGTGATGCTCGGTGCTGCACGAAGCGCGCAAACCATACTGCGACGCAAAACAGCCCGATATCGACCGCCAGAACCGACGTGATGACAAGCGGTGGTATGAGGTGGAGATAAGGCGATTGCAAGATATAGCCTGCGCCACCGAGGAGCGCGATGGCGCTCGCCCCGATCACTTGCCACGTGCGCGTATTGCCATAGGCGAGCCACAACAGCGGCACGGGCGCGAGCCAGATCAGGGCCCAGACGTGGTCGTATCCCTGTGCGAGATAAAACATGATGCCGCTCAACACGGCGGCCAGCAGTGTGATCATTCGTTTTTCCCGGATGGTTTGAGGGAATCGAGGAACTGGCGCTGCGCCGCGCGGTACAGCGCTTTGAACTGTTGGTCGCTCGCGAAACGCCTGGCGCGCTGCATCGACACGAATCCCTGTCCATAGGCCGCGAGCGCCACCGCGATCCCGAGGGTTGGCTCGGCGCGGAACCGACCATCGGCCTTTGCCTGATCGATGCGAGCCATCACGAGCGCAATCACCGGCGAGCGGCCGGCGGCGAAATCATCGGGGAACTGGCGCGCCGCGGGCGCAGGCAGGAAGAACGCCGCGTCGAACCTGTGCGGCTGCCTCAGCGCGAAATCGAGATAGGCCTCCGTGAGCGCCTCCAGCCACTCCACCGGGTCTTGGGTACGGATGTAGCGAACGATCGCCTCCCAGGCGGAGAAACCGTCCTGCATGAGGGCGTTGAGCAGCTCGTCCTTGCTCTTGAAATGGCGGTAGAGCGCCATCGGCGAGAGGTCCGCTCGCTGGGCGACCCTGCGGACGGTCAGCCCCTCGAAGCCTGCGGATTCGAGCACTGCTTTCGCGGCCGAGAGTATGCGGTCCTTAGTCATGCGTACACTGTACACAAAAGAGTACTAAGTACACAAGCGAATCTCGCGGCCATAGTCCCAGGCACCTGAGGTGCTCAGGTTCATGCCATTGTTCGAAGTATCTGTAAAAGGACGCGGCATCCGTTCCTTAGTCGCGGACGGCGAGGCGGTAGGGTTCTTTCGGTTAGTCCGTGTGTGGGCCGAGGACCGACAGCGAGCGGAAACCCGGGGGATGAGGTCAACGCGGATTGGTACAATCAATGTCTAGTGACCATCACCCGCAACGTCCCTTCCCGGCTGTTGCGATGCTTGACGATCGAGATCCCCTATGGGGCACTCGATCATCCTTGCGTCCTTGACGTATGGTTATGACTATTCGGCAGCGTTACCTATCGGCACCCACATGTAAATCGGATCAAGCACGCCAGAGCCGGGTCAGCCGCTCTGCGCACATCGGGTGCAGTGGTGTACTTCCACCGAACGCCATGCAGCTCCGCCACATCGCCAACGAAGCACGCGGTCGTGATTGGTTCAGTTCTTCTTGCAACTGCTGGGAAAACCCGTAGGGAAGCTCTGAGGCATGATCGTTCGCCTGCGGGTAGTTGCTAGTTGGGAATGGCCGAATGGTGGCACGTGACGGCGGACCTTGGAAGTGGGCGTAGCCTGGCGTATCACTAGTCTACTGGCTGAGGAGACCCGTCACCGAGTATCGTCCAAACCCGCGATTCGCAGGTCTCCCTGTCAGACAATTTTCTTTTATCGCCATAAGTCCACCAGTAGCCTTCGTACTTCACGGTTGTACCGAGCGAAGCATAGGGATACAGCAGGCAGAGCTCTCGATTTCGCTGCTCGATAAATTCGCGATCTGGCGTGAGTCGTGTCATTTCTCCACCCATCGCGGACAGTCACCTCGGGTACCAGCGCCGCTCCCGGGTGGCGGAATCGACCAGATGCGGGTGCTGGTAGCGAATGAACAGCGTGCCGGTTGGATCTGGTCACCTGCGCCGGTTAATGCTGTCATCTATGCTGGTGCTAGACATGCTGCTTTTTGCAAAACTCCAGCCGCTTGGCCAGCTTCGCCAGCGACACTGACGATGGCACGCGGTCACGCTGCCCGTCATTGCCATCGCGTTATTCATTCCTAACATCGAGCCCAAAAACACCAACCGGTGGAAGTGGCCAGGCTGACCAGCCGCAGGAGTCGACCGGCGGACTTCGGCCAGAAGCCGACATTGGCCGGAGAGGTCGGCCCACCAATCTGTAATGTGACCGCCTCATCTAAGAAATTGCTTTTCGTTTCCACGCACCGTTTTTTGTCCTAAGGGTAA
>JBAPPP010000535.1:0-1566 GCA_049280175.1 Rhodanobacter sp. | reverse complement strand
GCCCCGCACTCGTGTAAACCCGTCGGCACTCCACGCTTCACTGCCCACGCCGTGATGGACAAAGAACAGGCCATGCGGATCGTAGGTCTGCTTCACAGCGGCCAGCTTTGGATAGTTCGTGCCCCAGAACGCGGCCTGCCACGCACGCTCGAAGAAGTCGCTTTCCGAAACATATGAGCCGGCCCCGGGCGCAACGCGCAGCAATTCCGCCATCGCCCGGCCGACCCCTGCAGCGTCTTCCCGCGCAGCAGTCAGATCCGGCTGGGGACCCGGCATGCCAGGAAATGCGGGGGGACCCTCGGCCGCAATGATGGCCAATGCAAACGCATCCAGCACGGCCGGATTCGTCGCGGTATCTTTCGCGGCGGCGATCGCTTCGGCAGGTGCGCCGGCCAGCCCCTTGTTGAAATGGAAGGCCATTTGCCACTGCCGTGTAGCCGCAAATACCGCATCGACCAACGTGGATTGCCGATCCTTGCGCAACAGCGACGCGGGCATCCACGCCGATTTGTACCCGTGCAGAAACTGCGCCACCTGACTTTGATCGCCCTTCCACAGCACATGATCCCGTGGCGCATCGGGCCGGTCATCGGCAACCTGGATTCCCGGTGCGTACTGCCGGAAAAATTCGGCGTCCCACATATGCTGTGCCGGTACGCTGAAAATCCGAACCGGGTCGGCAAAGGAATAGTCCTTGTGCGCACGCACCCAGTCGAAGAACGGCGCCCAGGTCTTCTCCACCTGTGACTGGGCCAGGCCCTGGAAGACCATGGAGATCTTCAGCGTGTTCTCGCGCTTGAAAACCATCTGCTCACCCCAGTGCGGATTGAACAGATCGCTTTGATAGAAACTGATCGCCTTCGCAATCAATGCCCGATAGGCCTCGTCCGAGGACGCCTTGATGGCGGCGGCCACCGCGCCGAAAAACTCGGGCAGTTCGCGCGTGCGCAAGGTAAGCCGGGTGATCACGCCCAGACTGCCACCGCCGCCACCCTTGATGCCCCAGAACAGGTCCGGATTGGTGCAGGCATTGGCGATACGCACCGTGCCATCCGCCGTAACGATTTCCGCTTCCAGCAATCCTGCTGCCGCCGTACCGTAGTTTTTAGAGAAACTGCCGAAACCACCGCTCTGCACGAGACCGGCAACCCCGACCGTGGTGCAGCCGCCGCCTTGCACGTAGCGACCACCATGGGTCGTCACCACATCATAGGCGTCGATCCACATCGCGCCAGCGCCGACCGTCACCGCTGGCTGCGGTGCCTGCTTGCCCTCGCAACCATGACCAACGAACGCATCGCGCAAGGTGACGTCGTTCATGCGCCGCGTCCACACCAGCAACGAATCGGCGGAGTCGGACGTACCCTGAAAACTGTGACCACCGCCTTTGACGACCAGACGCAGATGGTTCTCGCGCGCAAAATTAACCGCAGCGACGATATCCGCGGTGTTGCTGGCGGCGACCGCATAAACGCTAGGATGCGAAGTCCAGGCATCGACCCAGCCACTGGTCTGGGTCAACGCTGGCTGATCGCCGATGTAGTACGGATTCTTCAGATGCTTCAG
>JBAPPP010000534.1:0-6794 GCA_049280175.1 Rhodanobacter sp. | reverse complement strand
GACGGTATCCGCAAGGTGGGGGCCGATGCACTGGCGCAGGCCTTGCGCTGCGAGGTGGCGATCCTGGCCCGTGCCGCCGACGGCAACCTGCAGGTCGCCGCTGCCGTGCCCCGCGAGATGGAACTACTGACACAGGATCTGGCGGCGGCCGATTGGTGCGAGCGGCACGCGGAGCCGGCCGGGCGCTACACCGACACGCTCAATGCTGCGCCGTGTTGGACCTTGCCCTTCGGCAACGAGGAAAATCGACGCGGTGTGGCTGCCTTGCGATTCCCCAAAGGCAACAGTGAACCTGATCCTGACCAGCGCAGCCTCGCCCTGGCGATGGTGCAGGATATCGGCCAGGCGCTGGAACGCGCCCGGCTCGCCGACGAACTGGAGGGCGCCCGCGTCCAGGGTGAAACCGAACGGCTGCGCAATGCGCTGTTGTCGTCGGTATCGCACGATTTGCGTTCACCACTGGCCTCGATGATCGGTTCTGCCGGCACCCTGGCGAGCTACGGCGATCAGCTACCGGCTGGCGAGCGGCGCGAATTGCTGGAGGCCATTCTCGGCGAAGGCCAGCGGCTGGATCGCTACATCCAGAACCTGCTCGACATGACCAAGCTCGGGCACGGCACGCTGAAATTGAATCGCGACTGGACCGATGCGACCGAAATCGTGGTTGCCGCGGTCGGCCGGTTGCGCAAGCTGTTTCCCTCGCTGCGGGTGGAAACGGCTTTGCCACACGACACCGTGCTGCTGTTCGTGCATCCGGCGCTGATCGAGCAGGCGCTGTTCAATATTCTGGAGAACGCGGCGCGTTTTACGTCAGCCGAAGAAGCGGTGCAGGTCGTCGTGCACAGTCGCGATGGAAAGTTGCTGATCGACGTCAGTGACCGCGGGCCGGGTATTCCGGAAGCGGAACGGGCGCTGATCTTCGACATGTTCTATTCCGTATCGCGCGGCGATCGTGCAACACAGGGCACCGGTTTGGGCCTGGCGATCTGCCGCGGCATGATCGGGGCGCACGGGGGCAGCGTGGA
Source organism: Rhodanobacter sp. (assembly GCA_049280175.1). Lineage (GTDB taxonomy): Bacteria > Pseudomonadota > Gammaproteobacteria > Xanthomonadales > Rhodanobacteraceae > Rhodanobacter. The sequence goes on along the minus strand of JBAPPP010000534.1, from coordinate 5,769 downwards.
GGCTTTGCCTCGGGACGGCGGCGGCACCACGATTCGTATTACCCTGCCACTGCCGGCACCGCCCGATGCCCCACCTTGATCAAACCGCTATGAACTCATCCCCTCGCGTGCTGGTGATCGACGACGAGGCGCAGATCCGCCGCTTTCTCGACATCGGCCTGCGTGCCGAGGGCTACGAAGTGCTGCTGGCCGCCACCGCCACCGAGGGGCTGGCGCTGGCGGCGACGCGTACGCCGGATCTGGTCATCCTCGATATCGGCCTGCCCGACATGGAAGGACACGCGGTGCTGGCCGAGTTGCGCCAGTGGAGCCAGGTGCCGGTGCTGATGCTCTCGGTGCGCGATGCCGAGAGCGAAAAGGTGCGCGCGCTCGACCATGGCGCCAACGACTACGTGACCAAGCCGTTCGGGATCCAGGAGCTGATGGCGCGATTGCGTGTTCTGCTACGCAACCGGCCGGACGAACCGGAGCTGTTGCCGCGCTACGACGACGGTCATCTCGCGGTCGACCTGGCGCGGCGCGAGGTGACGCTGGAAGGTGCGCCTCTCGCGCTCACCCGCAAGGAATACGCGGTGCTGGCCATGCTGCTGCGCCACGCCGGCCGTGTGGTCACCCAGCAGCAACTGCTGCGAGAAGTTTGGGGCCCGACCCATACCAGCGACAGCCAGTATCTGCGCATCGTGCTTGGCAAGCTGCGGCAGAAACTTGGCGACGATCCCGCTGCGCCACGCTGGTTGAAGACGGAACCCGGCGTGGGCTACCGCTTCCTCGGCGGCAGTTGAACTAGCGAATACCGAACCATGCCACGGCGACACTCGTCACCACACAGGCGACAAGGCTGTCGAGTAGCGCGCCGAGCACAAAGCCGCGATGGAAGTTGACGAACAGCGCCATCGACAGCAGGGAAGGCAGCGGCAAGGCGGCCCAGCAAAGCGAGCCAAAGGCGATCCCCTGCAACCACCAGGGACTGCCGTGCGCGGCAGTCAGCCCACCCGTAAGTGCGAAGAGTAAACCCAGGCCAACGCCGCCCAAGACGATAAACGCACTCGAAAGTGCGTACTGCTTCGTTCCCTCAGGCCGCCATGTGCTCGGCGTTTGTGCCTGGAAGCGATGGAACAGCGCGCCCATGAACAGATACCCGGTAAAGATGGAGACAACACCTCCAACGACTCCGCCCAACAAAGCAGACGTCACGTTCATGGCGCAATCCTCTTGCGTGGCTGGGGCGTCAGGCTGGCATGGCAAGGTCCGCCGTCGAAAGCGCGCATCGCTCAGGCTTTTGCCGGGATCTGATTCAGTGGCAGTTTGAGGTAGGCGATGCCGTTCCCGGCCGGCAATGGCGACCGTCCTCCCCGGATATTCATCTGCAGCGAAGGAAGCATCAGACGAGGTGGTGGAAGCGTGGCGTCACGCGCACGCCGTAAGGCAATGAACGCCACTTCAGACATTTCATGGCCAACATGCACATTGCTTTCGCGTTGCGCGGCTATGCTGCTTTCAGCAGATTCGGGTAGCCCCGGAGGCGGATAGTCGTGGCAGAGAAAAATACGCGTATCCGCGGGCAGCGCAAAGATCTTCTGGATCGAGTGATATAGCCGTGCTGGATTGCCCCCGGGAAAATCACAGCGCGCCGTGCCGGTTTGCGGAGCGAACAAGGTGTCCCCAACGAAAGCGGCATCACCGATCAGATAAGTAAGGTCATCTTCCGTGTGCCCTGGGGTCGCCAGCACTCTCACGCTCATCCCGCCGAGATCCAGTTCGTCACCGTCCTGCAGAAGACGATCAAACTGACTGCCATCGGGCACGAACTCGTCGCCCAGATCAAAGAGGGCCTTGAAGCGAGCCTGGATGTGCACGATCCCCCGGCCGATCGCCATGGGAGCACCTAGCGCACCGCGTAGATAATCAGCGGCGCTCAGGTGATCGGCATGAGCATGGGTTTCGAGGATCCACGCCACGCGTAGCTGCCGATCCCGGACATACGCAATCAGTGCGTCAGCAAACGAGGTGCTGGTTCGCGCCGCCGCGGCATCATAGTCAAGCACGGGGTCGATGATGACCGCCGAATCGGCATGATGAACGACATACGTGAACGTGCAGGAGTCCTGATGGAAGAACGTTTGCACCGACGGTTGATGGCTGCCGCCCAGCGCTTTCGCAGCGTGTCCGTGCATATCACGTTACCTCCCCAGTTGGGCAAGATCGCCGCTATGGTAAGTGCGTTCGCTGATTCGGCATGCCCGCTCGGCTGCGGTCGAGAGCGGACACACCGAGCTTGCCAAGCGAAGGACCTGATCACAAGTCTCAGGGGTGCAGTCTAGAGATTCATGCATGGTCCCGCGAGTGATCTGTCATTGCTGACAGACCCTGTCAGCAATGGCGACGGCTAGACCGTCCGCATGGTGGGTTTCGTCTGGATCTGCGGGCATGATGGGTGAACTGTTCTCCCGCCGCGGCTCCACTCATGTCATCACGTTCCACCCTTGCTCCCGTTGCGCTCGCGGTCAGCATGCTGTTGATCAGCATGGTCTCGTACCAATGTGGCGCGTCGCTGGCCAAGCACCTGTTTCCGCAAGTCGGCGCGCAGGGTGCTACCGCTTATCGGCTGGGGCTCAGCGCGTTAATGCTGCTGCTGTGGCGGCGGCCGTGGCGCCGGTCGGGCAGTCAGCGCGACTGGCGCTCGCTATGGGGCTATGGCCTCTCGATGGGCGCGATGAACCTGGTGTTCTATATGTCGCTGCGTACGATCCCGCTGGGTATTGCGGTAGCGCTGGAATTCACCGGGCCCCTGGCGCTGGCGCTGTTCGGCTCGCGCCGGTTGCTCGACTTCGTCTGGATCGCGCTGGTGATGGCGGGGCTGGCCCTGTTGCTGCCGTTGCGCGGACAGATGCAGGCGCTCGATCCGGTTGGCGTGATGTACGCGTTGGCCGCCGGCGTGGGCTGGGCGTTATACATCGTGCTGGGAAAGAAGGCGGGTGCGGCCTACGGCGCGGACGCGGTGACGCTGGGCACCTCGATCGGTGCGTTGCTGGCGATTCCATTCGGTGTCGCGCATGCCGGTAGCGCACTGCTGTCGCCGACGCTGTTGCCGTATGCGCTGGGCGTGGCAGTGCTCAGTTCGGCGCTGCCGTATTCGCTGGAGATGGTGGCGCTGACTCGGCTCCCGGCGCGCACGTTCAGCACGTTGTTGAGCCTGGAGCCGGCGATCGCAGCGCTGGCCGGCGTGGCTTTGCTGGAAGAACGGCTCACCCTGCTGCAGTGGCTGGCCATCGTGACGATCATCGTGGCAGCGGCCGGTACCGCGTTGAGCGTGCGTCGGCCCATGCTGACCGAACCGCTGGCAAACTGAGAGCCACCAACAAAGCTTCGCCGCGGCGAAGTGAAGTCGATACCGGCATCTTCACGGATGCCCTGCGTTCCGCCCACTCGCCGCCGCTTGCCACGTTTTGTCGGCGGTCCCTGGAAAAGGCAGCTTCATTCTTCCCTGCGAACGTCTGGGTCGAAAGCAGGCATCCCTGATCTGGCTACGCTCAATCCGCTGGGCAAAAAATCAGGGAGTCGCGCGTTTCGCGAAATCCGAATTCCACGTGAGTGCGATTGTGGCCGTCTTATCCGAGCCTAGATGGGCACGGCATTGCCGACCTTGTCACGGGCCATGACAACGTTTGTGGTGAAGCGTCGAATGTTTGCGTTGTCAAACAGGAGACGTCGGGTGAAGGACTCGAAGTCGTCCATATCGCGCGCAACCACAATCAGGATGAAGTCCGCTTCGCCCGTGACGTAGTAGCACTGCTGCACGTTGGAGTCGGCTCGTGCGGCCTTTCGGAATGCGTCGAGCATGTCTGCACGTTCGCGTTCCAATTCCACCCCGACGATAAACGTCATGGCTTGTCCAATGGCAGCGGGATTCACGATCGCGACCTCAGCGACGATCACGCCCAACTTGCGCAGGCGCTTCAATCGACGCTGTACCGCCGCAGCGGAAAGGCCGACTTCGGCACCGATGTCCTCACCAGTCGCGCGAGCATCGAGCTGTACGCGGCGGAGAATTTCGCGGTCGAAATCGTCGAGAGAAGTGTCTTCCGTCATGCCGCATGAATACGCGAAAAGATGCGGCCAAGCAACATTTGAAACCACGATAACGCGGCTCACCCGCGTCATCCGTCGCCACAATGCATGCATCCTTCGCTCGGGCTGCCCGCGTGTTTTTCAATCCCCATCGCTCCGCCTACCTGCCGTCAGACCGCGACCTGATAGGGCGATCGCATGCCGAAGACGCGCGCCGTCTCCTCGAGCTGTGTCCTGTCTATCGCGCCACGCCGCTGCTGCCACTTTGCGATCTCGCCGCGGAATTCGATCTCGCGGGCGTGTATCTCAAGGCGGAATGGAGCCGGATGGGCCTCTCGAGTTTCAAGGCACTGGGTGGTGCTTATGCTGTTGCGCTGCTCGTGTTGGACAGGGCGCGGGCCGCGCTAGGCCGACCTGTCCGCCCGGACGAATTGAGCTCTCCGTCGATTCGGTCCATCGCTAGTGGCATGACGATTACCTGTGCCAGCGCCGGCAATCATGGTCTCGCCGTTGTGGCGGGTGCGCGAGCCTTTGGGGCTCGGGCTGTCGTCTGGTTGAGCGATGCCGTAGCGGAGAGGTTCGCGATGATGTTGCGCGCGCAAGGTGCAACCGTGCTGCGTGGCGGTTCGACTTACGAGCAAAGCATGGTTCTCGCTCAGGCGCAGGCTGAGCAGCAGCATTGGGACCTGGTGTCGGACAGCTCCTGGCCGGGCTATACGAAAGTGCCGCTGGATGTGATGCGTGGCTATACGGTCATGCTCGAAGAGATCGCGGATGTGATGGAGGCGACGAAGGGACCGGCAACGCATGTGTTTGTCCAGGCAGGCGTAGGCGGCCTCGCCGCTGCGGCTGTCGGTTATCTGCGCGATCGCTGGGGCGAAGGGTTCAGGTTTGTCGTCGCCGAGCCTGAAGCGGCACCTTGCCTGCTGGAGAGTGTTCGTCGGGGTTGCCCTGTTCGCGTCAAAGGCTCCACAACTAGGCTGGGACGCCTCGACTGCAAGGAGCCGTCGCTGCTCGCGTTCGACCTGCTGTCTCGCCTTGCTGACGCTTTCATGCTTGTGTCGGATGCCGATGCCGACGATTCGGCAAGACGGCTTTCCGCGCAAGGCGCACCTGTCTCTGCATGCGGCGCGGCGGGCGCAGCCGGGCTGATCGCCGTATGCGCCAACGATGCCGAGCGACAGCAACTGGACCTCAACGCCAACTCACGCGTGCTGCTGATCGGTACCGAAGCAGCCGACAACTCCATTGAAGGAATACGGATATGAAACTCTTCTATCAAACGCATTCGCCCTATGCGCGCAAGGTGCTCGTTCTGGCCCACGAGGCGGGGCTCGCTGATCGCCTCGAAGTCATCCACCACGAGACCAGTCCAACCCTGCGCAACGAGGAAGTGTTCCGGGTGAATCCGCTCGGAAAGGTGCCAGTCCTGGTGCTCGACGACGGCGCAATCTTGTTCGACTCGAATGTGATCTGCGAATACCTGGATGGACTGCACGAGGGCGCCAGACTCATTCCGTCCGAGGGCCGCGCGCGCTTTTTCAGCTTGCGACTTCAGGCGCTCGCGCAAGGCTTATGCGAGGCTGGTATCACCGTGCGTCATGAGACCGACCGACGCCCCGAGCCCTATCGCTACCCCGCAATGCGGGATGGCCAGATCGAGAAGCTGGTCGCCTCCTACGATTTTCTCGAACACGAGGG
>JBAPPP010000533.1:0-4003 GCA_049280175.1 Rhodanobacter sp. | reverse complement strand
GTCGATCAGCCCCATGGTCGCGAGCGCGAGATCCTTGGCAGCGGCAGGGACGGGCAGGTTCATGCGCTTGCAGAATTGCGCGATGAAATAAGCAATCACGTCGCGCTTTTCCAGGCACAGCGCATTTAGGCGTTGGCGGAATTTTGCATCGCGCACCGCATGCAGGCGCGCTTCGGCCCAGACGATATAGCTGGTGTGGTCCCGATAGCACTGGCCATAGAACAGCGCCAGCTGCTTTTGCAGGTCTTCGCTGGGAAGATCGGCATCCAGTAACTTCTGCAGATCTTCCTGGATGCTCATGTGATCGCGCTTGAGCAACTCAATAAATAGATCGGTCTTGCTCTTGAAGTTCGAGTAGAACGCGCCACGGGTGTAGCCGGCCTGGCCGGCGATGTCTTCGACACTGGTCGCGGTCAGCCCTTTCTTGGCAATCGCCACCGCCGCTGCGTCAAGCAGGCGCAGGCGGGTCTGTTCGCGGCTTTCTTCCCGGGTCAATCGTTTGCGCGGCATGCGTCATGGTACCACGCCGTTTGGCACATGCATTCCAATACTCGCTTGAATTCAAATACAAGACTGTATTAGAGTTCGTAAACGTATTTGGAAGTCGCGCCGGTCAACGCCGTCGTGATCACCAGCCCCATCCCCAGGAGCGGCCTGTGCAACAGCAAGAATTCCCCACGCCACGCGGTCCACGCAGGCCTGCCTGGTTGCCCGGTGCCATAGCCATGTCTCTGATATTGCTGTCGGCCTGTGGCAAGAAAGCACCTGAAGTGGATCAGGCCGTGCCCGTGATCGCCCAGTCGGTACAGGCTGTCGATGGCGTGTTGGCGGCCCGGTTCCCTGGCGAGATCCATGCGCGTTACGAAATGCCTCTGTCGTTCCGGGTGGCTGGTCAATTGACCGCGCGTTACGTCAACCCGGGCGATCTGGTGAAGAAAGGGCAAGCCCTGGCGCAGCTCGATCCCACCGATGCCAGCAATCAGCTGGCGGCCGCCAAGGCGGCGCTAGAAGCTGCTGAGCATCGCCTGCTGTTCGCAACCCAGCAGCGTGACCGCGACGAAGCGCAGTCGAAGCAGAACCTGATCAGCCATTTGCAGTTGGAGCAGACGCAGGATGCTTACGCGTCCGCGCTGGCGGCGCGCGAGCAGGCGAGACAGCAGTTCGAACTGGCGCAGAACCAGTCGCGCTACACCACCCTGAGCGCCGATCACGACGGCGCCATCACCAGTCGACAGGCGGATGTCGGCCAGGTGTTGGCCGCCGGGCAGGCCGTATTCGGTTTTGCATGGTCCGGCGAGCGCGAGGTGTATCTCGATGTGCCGGAAAGCCGGATCGACGGCATCATCATCGGGCAGACAGCCAAGGTGACGCTGCCGGCGTTACCGGGCCATGTCTTCGACGCACGGGTGCGCGAGGTGGCGCCCGCGGCGGACCCCCGGTCGCGCACCTATCTGGTCAAGCTGACCATCGATCAACCTGGAAACGTGCTGCAGCTCGGCATGACCGCGGATATCGCGTTGCAAGGCGGCAAACCGTCGGGCGCTGTCGTAAGCGTTCCCGCCACTGCCTTGTTTCACCAGGGTGAGCATCCCGCCGTATGGGTGGTTCGGCCTGCCGACGCCACGCTTGAATTGCGTCCTGTCACTGTCACCCGCTACGGCGAACGCGACGTGCTGATCGCCGATGGCTTGCAAGCAGGCGAACGCGTGGTGATGCAGGGCGTGCATACCGTGACGGTCGGCGAAAAGGTCGCGCCGATCGCACCGCCGCATCCAGAGGATGCGCCGCAATGAGCAACGAAGGACGTTTCAATCTATCGGCGTGGAGTTTGCGTCATCAATCCCTGGTGTTTTTCCTGATGGGGATGATTGCGCTGTTCGGTCTACTGTCGTACAAGAATCTTTCCCAATCGGAAGACCCGCCGTTCACCTTCAAAGTAATGGTGATCCAGACTTTCTGGCCAGGCGCCACTGCGCAACAGGTGCAGGAACAGGTGACCGATCGCATTTCGCGCAAGTTGCAGGAAACACCGGCGATCGACTTTCTGCGCAGTTATTCCCGTCCCGGTGAGTCGCTGATCTTTTTCAACATCAAGGATTCCGCGCCGTCCTCCATCGTGCCGGACACCTGGTATCAGGTGCGCAAGAAAGTCGGTGACATCAGCGCGCAGTTGCCGCAGGGCGTGCAAGGGCCGTTCTTCAATGACGAATTCGGTGACGTCTACACCAATATCTATGCGCTGGAAGGCGACGGCTACACGCCGGCGCAACTGCACGACTACGCCGATCAATTGCGCGCCGAACTCTTGCATGTGCCCGGCGTGGCGAAGGTCGATTATTTCGGCGACCAGAACCAGCACATCTATATCGACATCCAGAATGTGCAGCTCGCCAAATTGGGCATCAGCCCACAGCAGATCGGCCAGGCGATCAATGAACAAAACACGGTAGCTTCCACCGGCGTCCTGACGACTGCCGACGATCGCGTGTTCGTGCGACCGAGCGGGCAGTTCGACGATATGAAAGCGCTGGCCGACACCTTGCTGCATATCAACGGCAAGAGTTTCCGGCTAGGCGATATCGCCACCATCCGACGCGGCTACGACGATCCGCCGAGCCAGCTGATGCGTTTCATGGGTAAGCCAGTGCTGGGCATCGGCGTCACCATGCAACCCGGCGGTGATGTGGTGCAGCTCGGCAAGGCACTGGATCTGGCGAGCGGCACCCTGCAGAAGCGCCTGCCAGCAGGCTTGAAGCTATCGGAAGTGACCAGCATGCCGCATGCCGTGTCGCACTCGGTCGACGACTTTCTTGAATCCGTGTCCGAAGCGGTGGCGATTGTTTTGCTCGTGAGCCTGCTGAGCCTTGGCTTTCGCACAGGTATGGTGGTGGTGATCTCGATTCCGTTTGTGCTGGCTGCCACGGCGCTGTGCATGGATATGTTCGGCATCGGCCTGCACAAGGTATCGCTCGGCACGCTGGTACTGGCGCTGGGTCTGCTGGTGGATGACGCGATCATCGCGGTCGAGATGATGTCGGTGAAGCTGGAACAGGGCTGGAGCAGGGCGCGCGCCGCTGCCTTCGCCTTTACCAGTACGGCTTTTCCGATGCTGACCGGTACCCTGGTTACGGTCTCCGGCTTCCTGCCGATCGCCCTGGCCAAGTCGGGCACCGGCGAATATACGCGCTCGATCTTCGAAGTCTCGGCGATTGCGCTGCTGGTGTCCTGGCTCGCGGCGGTGATCGTGATTCCGGTGCTGGGCTATCACCTGCTGCCCGAGCATCACGAGCGCGCCAAACCGGGACAGGAGTGGTGGGCGCGTTTCCTGCCCCAGCGCTGGCGTGACGAGCGCGCCGCGAAGGCCGTCCAGCCGGTGCATAACGGCAACGACATCGAAATCTACGACACCAAGTTCTATCAACGTTTTCGCAGTTGGCTGGACTTCTGTCTGCGTAATCGCTGGCTCGTGCTGGCATCGACGGTCGCGTTGTTCGTCGTGGCACTCGCGGGTTTCGGGATCGTGCCGAAGCAGTTCTTCCCGAGTTCAGATCGCCCGGAGTTGCTGGTCGACCTGCGCCTGCCGGAAGGCGCCTCATTTGCTGCGACGCTACGTGAGACCAAGCGCTTTGAAGCGGCGATCCAGGGGTGCAAGGAAATCGCCAGCTACGTCAGTTTTGTCGGTAGCGGTGCGCCACGGTTCTATCTGCCGTTGGATCAGCAACTGGCGCAGCCCAATTTCACGCAGTTCGTGATTACCGCCAAGGACATCAAACAGCGCGATCAGCTCGCGACGTATCTGGATGGCGAATTGAAGCGCGATTTCAGCGAGGTTCGCAGTCGTGTCAGCCGGCTGGAAAACGGACCGCCGGTGGGCTTTCCGGTGCAGTTTCGCGTCGACGGTGACGATATCGCCACGGTACGCGGCATTGCCGAGCAGGTAGCCGCGGTGATGCGCGCTGATCGCGACACCACCAATGTGCAGTTCGATTGGGATGAGCCGGGC
>JBAPPP010000532.1:0-1888 GCA_049280175.1 Rhodanobacter sp. | reverse complement strand
ACATAAAGCAGCGGGGTCGAAGGGTCGGTATCGACGTTCTGCGACTTGCCATTGATCTTCAGTGCGATCGTCATGGCTGAGCCTCCTGTCTTGCTTTTAAAATTTCGGTTTTGATGTCCGTCCATTGCGGCTGGTTGGTATAGCGCGCACGAATATACTGCGTGATATCAGCAATTTGCGTGTCGGTCAGAATAGCGTCAAAGGCCGGCATGTAAGGCCCGCCGCCGGTTCGGTAGGATTGAATACCATGAAGGATGACGCGGACGGTGTTTGCGGACTCTCGCTGCTGTACGGCCGTGCTCAACGAGAGCGAAAGCGCCTTTGATGGGCCAACATCGTTTCGGTCGTTGTGGCATTTCGCGCAGGCGCCCTCATAGATCAGGGCGATATCGGCTGGCTGACTTTTCCCAACGTTGTCCGTTATTGCGGCCGTCTTGTTATCTGGCGGCGACGATAGACTTGCGACGTACGTAGCGATGGCATGAACCTCGTCCTTTGAAGCTTGCCCGAGATTCTTGGCGACGTCGGCCATTGGACCAGCAGCGGCACCATGAAGCTTGTGCCAGCCGGTCGACAGGTATTCGGCAAGCTGATCAACGGTCCAGTGATGTGCGGTGACAAGCGACGCGTTGAGCGGGGGCGCATTCCAGCCTTCGGCGGCACCGCCGGCGTAGGGACTGCCCTTCTTTTCACCACCAAGCGCATTGCGCGGCGTGTGACAGGATCCGCAATGTCCTAGTCCCTCGACCAGATAGCGGCCGCGATTCCATTCTGCGCTCTTGCTGGTATCTTTTTCCAAGAGGGCCTGGCTAAGAAACAGAACTTTCCATCCGGCTATGATCGGGCGGAAGCTGAACGGAAACGAAAGATGATTTGCAGGAATAACGTTGCGGATCGCGGGTATGCTCATCAAGAACGAATACAGGGCGTGAATATCTTCATCTGTCGCCTTGGTGAAATGATCATAGGGAAATGCCGGGTAGAGTTGCCCTCCTTCGCGATCGACGCCCTCGTGCATGGCGCGACGGAACGCCTCTTCAGACCAGGTCCCGATCCCTGTTTCAAGGTCAGGTGTCAGATTGCTGGCGTAGATCGTACCGAATGGCGTCGGTAATGCCCGGCCACCTGCATAGGGCACGCTGATATCTTTTGTATGGCAGTCGCTGCAATTGCCAATCGCCGCAAGTTCAGCGCCACGATCAATCGTTTTCCGATCAGAGATCGTCTGGTTCGCTGAAGTCGGCGCGATGGCAGGACGCCAAGCCCAGGCTAGACCGCCAATAGCAACAAGAACGCCCGCAGCTACCACACCAAGAATGACTCGACGCAACCGCATATCGGTCTGCTCCGAAACATCGCCAGCATAGAGAATTCAACGGCTTGACGAAGCGGCTCAAGTAGCCGCCTCGCGTCAGCACTGTAGAACTAGTACTTTATTCGGCGCAAATTGAGATTTCGGATTCACGTAACTTTTTAGTGCACCAAAAATAGCATTCCAGCCGCGCGCAATCTCGGCTTCTCGGGATCTAGGCCCGTTACGGAATAGAGACGGCCAACTTCGTTGCCATGCAGCTCGAATATTCTAGGCACTGGGCGCCACGTTGAAGAGGCCGGCCAGGCTATCTCCGCACTTGGTCCGACTCGCACGGCGAATGGCGGCAACGCGTCAAGCCGACGTAATCTTTATCGGCACTTGCGCGATTTCCGCTATAGGTCAATCGGGCCCTCAGTCGGCTACCCTACAACTCTGATGCGTGAGCAGAGCGGCTGTGAAGCCGACCAATCGCCGCACCCGCTTACTTGCAAAGCGCGCGTGCCACATCTTTCGACACGAACGCGCCATTAACTTCGTCTACAGTGGGAGACGTTCTATCCTCGGGCGGTGCGG
>JBAPPP010000531.1:0-8238 GCA_049280175.1 Rhodanobacter sp. | reverse complement strand
TCGCCATGCTGACCGCCTGCACCACGGTGCTGCGCGGCGCCGGCTACGCCGCGTTCAACGGCGCATTGCCCGCGCAGCCGATGCAATGGGCGCTGGCTGCGGAATACACCCACGCCACCGCGCCGCTGCGTCGGCTGGTCGATCGCTACACCGGCGAAGCCTGCGTGGCGCTGTGCGCGAAGCAGCCTGTGCCCGACTGGGTACTCGCCGCGCTGCCAAGCCTGCCTGCCACGATGCAGGCCTCGGGCCATCGCGCACGTCAGTACCAGCGCGCCGTACTCGACCTCGCCGAAGCCGAAGTGCTCGCGCCACGCGTAGGTGAAACCTTCGCCGGTGCGATTGTCGAAGTCGCCTCAAACGATCCCAAAAAAGGCGTCGTCATCGTGCGCGATCCCGCGATCGAGGCCAACATTGCCAGTACCGCTCCCTTGGCCCTGGGCGCCGACGTCAAAGTCAGGCTGGTTGAGGCGGATCCGGTCAAGCGCGTCACACGTTTTGAGCTGGCTGGATAGCCTAAGGGCAAAGTCTGCTTGGGAAGGCGCGCTTCCCACTGGAAACAACGAGCTAAGCATCGCCCCGTTGGTCCCGGCTCAGTGCCTACGGCGCTGACGGCGCGGGCCGTCATCCCATGGTTGAAATTTCAGACAATTCTGATGTTGCTGCCTTGATCAGAATCCCACTCTTTCCTGCATCTTGGGCATGCAGGCAGGGGCAGAAGACATGGGAATTGATCTGATCGAGTACCGCATCATTGGCGGTCCGCCGGATGGCTGGAAGATCTTTCGGGAGGACGTGCAGATAGGCATTCTCGGCTCCCTTTTGGGCGCGGTATGTTTCGCTACGTACCTGGCCGAGCGCGAAGCGGCCATGGGTGTGAATTTGACGAAGGTGGCAATGGACGCATCGCTTACGCGCTTGCATGCATGCATCTTGCGTGAGCATCGCTTGCGCATCGCCCTCGGATCGCCACTACCGCAGGGCCACAGACAATGACGGCAGCTAGTGAAAGTCCGAGCTAGTGGTTGGTGTGGTTTTGAACGTTGAGGGTACGGCCATCCAGCGGATGTGCGGGCATGGCTGACGCCGTGCGCTGGAGGCCGTTCCATGCCTCCGGAGCCCTGGTCCATGCTGTTTGCCTACGCTCTTGACGGCTTGGGCCGTCACCCTACAGGGAAATTTCAGACAATTCTGATGTTGTTGGCTTGATCAAAATCGCACTCTTCTCCCACACCTGGTTTGTGCTTGCAGAGGGCAGAGAACATGAGAACTGATCGCATTGAGTACCGTATCAGCGGCGGTCCGCCGAACAATTGGAAGATCTTTCGGCAGGGCATGCAGATAGGTATCCGTCACTCCATTTTTGACGCTGTAAGCTTCGCGACGCATCTCGCCGAGCGCGAAGCGGTGCTGGGTGTAGCTCTGACCAAGGTGGCCATGGATGCGCCGTTTGCGCGCATGCATTTTGCGTGATCATCGCGTGCGTATCGCGATCGGATTGATGGCGTAGATGGTCTTAGGCGCCATGCCCATGATGCGATATGGCGCACGAGGCCCCTACTAACCCGGGCGGCGAAGTGGCGACCTCTCTGCCAAAGCAGATCTTCGATATCGTGTCCCGATAGCCGTTGGCAAGCATGTTGCTTGGCTGCTGGCATGAATGACGAAGCCTACGACATTTCCCATCTGCTTGAGTCCGAACCGGTCAAGGCCGACGTGCCGGAGCTGCGGATCGTAAGGGCGCCCCCTGCGGTGGCGGCTCGAACGGTTGTCATCTCGGCGCAGGAAGCCATGGCGCAGGAACTACTGAAGGCCGCCGAAGCCCACGAAGAAATGATCCGGCAGTACCTGCGGATCAGTGGAGACCCGGTTGACGACCCCTATTGGCAGTGAAGTGCCGACGATGACGGGGCGCCGCCGCTCTTGAGCCATAGGTGACCAACTTCGGCACATCTTCCTGGTGCCTGTCGATGGCAGCGACTTACTGTTGAGCGTTACCGTCCGCTGAAAGCTTGCCAGTGATGCAGTTAAAAAAGAGCCCGGGCTTGCCCGGGCTCTTTTCGCTATCAGGTGACTCGCCGGTATATCAAGCGATGGCAGGCAGCGTCTCGATACCTGCCTCGATGGCGGCCTTGTGCATCAGGCAACGCGGAAGGATGCGCGCGAAGTAGAAGTGGGCGGTGTCGCGCTTGGCCTGTTTGAACGCGGCGGATTGCGTGCTGGCTTCGGCGGCGGCGACGCTGCGGGCCCACAGGTAGGCGAGGGTGACGTAGCCGGAGTAGTACAGGTAGTCGGTGGCGGCGGCGCCGAGCTCTTCCGGGTTCGCCTGGACGCGCTGGGCGAGTTGCAGGGTGAGGTCGCCCCACTGTTTCGTGGCGATCGCGAGTGGACCGATCAGCGTGCGCAGCGCGGCGTCGGCGCTGTGCTGCTGGCAGAACGTGCTGATTTCTTCGAGGAAGTGCTTGAAGCCCACGCCTTGCAGCTGGAGGATCTTGCGGCCCAGCAGGTCAGCGGCCTGGATGCCGGTGGTGCCTTCGTACAGGGTGATGATGCGGGCATCGCGGACAAACTGCTCGACGCCGTTCTCGGCAATGTAGCCGTGGCCACCGTAGATCTGCAGCGCTTCCTTGGTGCACTCCTGCGCCAGTTCGGTGACTACGCCCTTGGCGATTGGAATCAGGAACGCGACCAGCTCTCCGGCCTTCTTGCGCGCAGCTTCGTCGCTGGAGCGCGATTCGATATCGGTCTGCAATGCGGTATACAGCACCAGTGCGCGCGAGCCTTCGACGAACGCGCGCTGGGTCAGCAGCATGCGCCGCACGTCCGGCTGCACCAGCAGGTTGTCGGCAGACTTGTCCGGAAACTTGGCGCCGGACAGCGAACGCGACTGCAGCCGTTCGCGCGCGTAGTTGAGGCTGTTCTGCAGCGCGCGCTCAGCGAGCGCCAGACCTTGTACACCGACCGACAGGCGTGCGGCATTCATCATGGTGAACATCGCGGCCAGGCCCTTGTGCGGCTGGCCGAGCAGGAAGCCCTCGGCGCCGTCGAAGTTCATCACGCAGGTCGCCGAGCCGCGAATGCCCATCTTGTGCTCGATCGCGCCCGCCGCGACGGTGTTGCGCGCGCCCAGCGAACCATCTTCATTGACCTTGAACTTCGGCACGATGAACAACGAGATGCCGCGGCTGCCTGCGGGTGCGTCGGGCAAGCGCGCCAGCACCAGGTGCACGATATTTTCAGTGAGGTCGTGTTCGCCGGCGCTGATGAAAATCTTGGTGCCGGTGATTTTGTAGGTGTTATTTTCACCGGGTTCGGCGCGCGTCTTCAGCAGGCCCAGATCGGATCCGGCCTGTGGCTCGGTCAGGCACATGGTGCCGGTCCAGCGGCCTTCGATGATCGGCTTCATGAAGCGCTCGCGCTGCCACTCTTCACCGTGGATTTCCAGCGCATGGGTAGCGCCCTCGGACAGCAGCGGATACAGGCTCCACGCCAGGTTGCCGGACTGGAAGATCTCGGTGGTCGCGGTGCCGAGCACGCCGGGAAGTGCCTGGCCGCTGTATTTCTCGGGGTTCGTCAAACCGGTCCAGCCGCCTTCGGCAAACTGGCGGAACACCTCCTTGAAACCCTTCGGCGTGGTCACCGTCTGGCTGGCCTTGTCGTAGTGGCAGCCTTCCTCGTCGCCGGGCGCATTGGTCGGCGCCAGCAGCTGTTCGCTGAGGCGGCCGGCTTCTTCCAGCACGGCATCGAGCAGATCGCGGGTGTGAGCTTCGCCGCCGGGCAGCGCAGTCAGGGTTTTCTCGGCGCCCAGCACGTCAAACAGGGCAAAGCGCAGATCGTCGAGGGGAGCCTTGTAAGCAGTCATGGTGATTCCTGGGGTCCGTAGGAGCGATGTTCGTAGGGGCGTTGGTTGTAAGAGTGTCGTTGCAGGTGTCAGCGGTAGGTGTTCGCAATACCCGGTACCGGCGATAGCCAGTCGTTGCCACTGAAGTTGAAGTCGCGCGTCTGCTTTTCCTGCTCGGGTTTGGCGTTGGTGCTGCCACTGACGCGATAGGCCAGCGAACCGGCGCTGCCCTTGCTGGCGATCGCCTGCAATGCCTGCGTCATCGCCGTGGTCGGCAGGATATCGAGCTGGATCACGTCGCCGACCAGCGGCGGGACGTCGAGCTCAAACGTTCCGTGCAGGCGGATCGGCATCAGCGCAGCGATCTGCAGCTGGCCTTCGAGTGAATTGAAATCCATTTCGCCGTAGCTGTTGTTCTGGATGCGCACGGTCAGTTGCCAGCGACCATTTGGCAACACCTGCAGTTGCTGGACGGTTACGGTGGGCGGAAACACGCTCTTTTTCGCCGGCCCACAGGCAACCAGGCCAACGGCCAGCAATACCAGCAGGAAATTTCGCAGCAGTCGTTTCATGGCTACACCTCAAACGATTGTTTGAATCTTAGCCCAGCCCGCATGGCAAAGTCAGCGCCTGTTCCCATCGCGAGGTGCAGCGGGCATCATCGCGGGTCTTCCCAACCCAGTAGATTCCTTCATGACCCGTCGCATTACCGCCCGCCGTTCGCCGATCCACGGCAATGGCGTTTTCGCCACCTCTGCCATTGCCAAGGGCGAGGAAATCATCGAGTACAAGGGCAAGCTGCTGACCCATGCCGAGGCCGATGATCTTTACGGCGACGGCGGCGAAACCGGCCATACGTTCCTGTTCACACTCAACGAGCAATACATCATCGACGCCAACCAGCAGGGCAACACGACGCGTTGGATCAACCACAGTTGCGCGCCGAACTGCCGCGCGCTGGTCGAGGAGAGCGCCAGCGGCGATCCGCGCCGCGACAAGGTGGTGATCGAGGCGATCCGCAACATCAAGCCCGGCGAAGAACTCACCTACGACTACGGCATCGTGCTGGAGGTACCGCATACCGCACGTCTGAAGAAATTGTGGGCGTGCCGCTGCGGCTCGCCGAAATGCATTGGGACCATGCTCAAGCCCAAGCGCTGAGTCTTCGTATTGCCCCTCCCCCTGCTTGCAGGGGGAGGTTGGGAGGGGCTTGCCCTAGCTTGCCTAAGATCAAGAGCACCCCTCCCCAGCCCTCCCCTGCAAGCAGGGGAGGGCGCGTTTGATCAGTCATCGGTATCGCAGGTGTAATCGATGGCAACGACTTCGATGACCAGGTCGCCAGCCGGGCGCTTCCAGCTCACTTCGTCGCCGACGTGGGCGCCGAGCAGCGCCTGCGCCAGCGGCGAGAGGTAGCTGACCCGATGCTGTTCGGCATCGGCCTCGTCCTCGCCAACGATGCAGTAGCGCTGCTCGCCTTCGGTACTGTCCACGGTCACGCGGGCACCAAACGCCACGCGGTCTTCCGGTTGCGCCAGCAGGTCGACTTCGATCGCGCTATTTAAGCGTGCCGTCAGCCAGCGCAGGTCACGTTCCAGCGGAGCGAGTTCGTTCTGTTGTGCCATCGTGTCGGCAGAGTTCATCAAAGCATCGCGCCGTGCTTGTGCGGCGGCCAGGCGCGCGTGCAACTGCACCAGGCCGCGCGGGGTGACGTAGTTCGGGTGGTCGCTCAGCGGCAGATCCGGCAATGCCGGTGCGGCGTCATCCGATTCCTTGACGAAGGCTCGGCTCATTGGATTTCTCCTGCGCTCGACTGAAATCAGCGCATCTTCTGAAGGTTGACGTGGAGGTGCTGAGGCCACGCATCAAGCGCGGCGGCGTCTTCGGGCAGACTGGGATTTATCGTGCGGCGACACAGGCTGCCCGATGATGGCAAGCGAGCCTGCGGCGCCATCAACCTTCTTGCGTCAATCCTCCTCGGCATGCGGCTTCCATGCCTCGCTGAGCTGTTTCTGCACCGTCGATGGCACTGTTTCGTAGTGGCTCAGATCAAGGCTGTAGCGGCCGCGACCACCCGTCATCGACTTCAGTTCGGTGGGATAGTCGATCAGCTCGGCCAGCGGTGCCTGCGCCTTGATGACCAGCTCGCCGCCGCGTTGGGCATCGGTACCCATGATGCGCGCGCGTTTGCCGGCGAGGCCACCGGTGACGTCGCCGACGTTATGCTCGGGGATCGCCACTTCGACGTTCACGATCGGCTCCAGTACCACGGGATGAGCCTTGCTGATGGCATCGAGGAAGGCCTTCTTGCCGGCGCTGATAAATGCGACTTCCTTCGAGTCGACCGGATGGTATTTGCCGTCGTAGACGGTCACTCGCAGATCCTGCAGCGGATAGCCGGCGATGGCGCCGTGCTCCATCGCCTGGCGCACGCCTTTCTCGATCGCCGGCAGGAACTGGCCGGGGATCACGCCGCCCTTCACGGCATCGACAAACTCGAAGCCGCCTCCGCGGTCCAGCGGTTCCACCCGCAGGAACACCTCGCCGAACTGGCCGGCCCCACCGGTCTGTTTCTTGTGCCGGTGATGGCCTTCGGCGTGGCCAGCAATGGTTTCGCGATACGCGATGCGCGGCGGATGGGTGACCACCTCGACGCCGTAGCGTTCGCGCATACGTTCCAACATCACTTTCAGGTGCAGGTCGGAGAGGCCGCGCACGACGGTCTCGTTGAGCTCCTTGTGGTGCTCGACGCGGAAGCACGGATCTTCTTCGGCCAGTCGTGACAGGGCATTGGAGAGTTTCTGCTCCTGTCCCTTGTGCTTGGGCACCAGCGCGAGGCCGAACATCGGTGCGGGAAACGCGAGCGGCGCAAGCGTGATGCGATCTTCGTCGTGCGAGTCATGCAACACCGCATCGAAGTGCATGTCCTCGATCTTCGCCACGGCGGCAATGTCGCCGGGAATCGCCGCCTCGATCTCCACGTGCGTCTTGCCCTGTAAACGAAACAGATGGCCGACTTTGAAGGGCTTGCGGCCGTCGTCGATCAGCAGCTGGCTGTCGCGACGGATCGTGCCCTGCCATACGCGGAACACGCCGAGTTTGCCGACGAACGGATCGTTGACGATCTTGAACACGTCGGCGATCACGTGAGTCGACGGATTCGCGCCGACCACCAGCGGTTCACCATCGCCGCGCACGAACGGTGGCGGGTTACCCTCGGCCGGGTTCGGTAGCAGCCGCGCAGCGACATCCAGCAATTCGTGTACGCCTGCCCCCGTGCGCGCGCTGACAAAACAAATCGGCACCAGGTGCCCCTCGCGCAGGCATTGCTCGAACGCATCGTGCAGTTGCTGTGGCGTCAGTGCACCTTCGCCGGCATCGAGGTAGTCGCCCATCATCGTTTCGTTGATCTCGACGACTTGATCGACGATGCGCTGATGTGCTTCGGCCAGCGAGGAAAAATCGGTGGCACCTTCGCTGTGGAAGAAGCAGTCCAGCACGCGTTTGCCGTGGCCCGCGGGCAGGTTCACCGGCAGGCACTCGTTACCGAACTCCTCGCGCAGCGCATCGACCAGCGCGGCCAGGTCGGCGCCATCGAAATCGATCTTGTTGATGACCAGCACGCGTGCCAGTCCGCGCTGTTGCGCATGCGCCATCATGCGGCGGGTGCCATGCTCGATGCCGTTGATCGCATTGACGACCACCGCCACGGTTTCCACCGCGGCCAGCGCAGACAGTGTGGCTCCGCGGAAATCGGCGTAGCCGGCAGTGTCGATAAGGTTGATGTGACAGCCCGCATGGTCGATATGCGTGACGCAGCTGTCGATCGAGTGGACGCGCGCCTTTTCCTGACTATCAGTGTCCGAAACCGTGCTGCCGCGCTCCACCGTACCCGGCGCCTGGATCACGCCTCCGGCCAGCAGCAGGGCTTCGAACAGCGTGGTCTTGCCGACACCGGCATGGCCGGCGAGGGCGATATTGCGGATGCTTTCCGTGGTGTACGACACGATGCGACCCTCCCAATGCAGGGCGCGGCCTCGTGGCATGAACGGCGCCGCATGAGGCCGCACGTTGGCGGCTGACGATGGCGGGCCGTCATGGTCGTCCTTCGGGTGTACAGGGCGGCTTTTGTACAGGGCGGCCCTGGTACAGGTCGAAAGCGGTCATGGCGGAGCGGCGCGAGGCGCCGCCCGCCTAGACTTGAGCGAATGGCGGATGCGGTCAAGCTGCACTGCGGGGAACCGCGGCCGCGCGCCCGTGGTCTGCATTGGGCGCGGGCGTCCTGGGCACTTCAGACGGGCTCTGCGGCCAGTCTTCCTGGGTTCAAGCACGCCAAGGCATCCTGCCCGCGGCTACCGCAACCATCGAGGCATCGTCATCGTTCATCCGCCGCAGGTCGAACA
>JBAPPP010000530.1:0-8632 GCA_049280175.1 Rhodanobacter sp. | reverse complement strand
GCCATAGGCCACGCCCCAGGTCGGCCAGTGCAGGACCAGGCGGGGGAGTCGCCGCGCTGCGAACACGAAGATCGCCGCGATCAGCAAGGACATCGCCCATTGCAGGACAAGCCCCAGCACGGCGACCGACGCACCTCCGGCAAACGCGGGCTTGCCCAGCACGCCACTGGCGATGGCTTTGAGGATCACGACTGGGCTGATCATGTTGATCAGTGCTGCGGCACCGACATCCAGGGTGCCGGCAATGAAGCCACCGTAAAGGACGGCGGAAAGGTTGGCGTGACGTTTGCTCATCATCGATCGCTCCGGTTGAGTGGCATCGATATCTGCTTGCGGTGTCGCGGAACCCCATCTGAGCGGCACTCTAGCGACTCCTCGTGGGTACCGCCATGACTCTTATGGCACGGTTCTTATGGCGTGGCGGGGAGCGGGCTGCGTTGCTAAGCGCGCTGGAAATGTCCCCTGATGGTTGGCGATATCCGCAGAAGCCATTACAGTCCGCGTTTTGCTAAATGAGAAAGATTCTCATGTCCACCGGTCACCGCTTGCTGAAATGGATCCGTCAGATCCACCTTTATCTGGGTGTATTCACCGCCCCCATGTTGCTGTTTTTTGCGTTTACCGGAGGCATGCAGACCTTCAGCCTGCATGAGACGACTCGGGGCAGCAGCTATACGCCGCCGGCGTGGCTGGCCACCTTGGCGCAGCTGCACAAGAAGCAGACCACGGTGATGCCACCGCGACGGCCGCATCCGTCGGAAGCGGTTACGCCGGGCAAAGATTCAACGGCTGCGGGAGCATCCGCCGCCTCGTCTCTGGCGAACGCGACCACCGATGCACGAACGACCCCAGCGCCCAGTGCGCCCGCCGACAACGCCGGTGCGAGGCCGAAAAAGAACCTGTTGCCGATGAAGCTGTTCTTCGCCTTGGTGGCTTTGAGCCTGATGCTGTCCACGCTGACCGGGCTATACATGGCCTATCGCTTTACCCGAAACGGAAAACGCATGGCGATCGTGCTGCTGGCCGGCATCATTGTGCCGTTATTGCTGACGCTGCTCTGACGCGCAGCATCGCTTGCGGGTTTCGCGGACGGGCGTCCTTCGCTCAAAGAGTCTCGCAAAGCGGGCTGGGTAACAGGGTTGTTGGAGGCGCTCGGGGCGCCCCTCAGGTCAGGGCGGTATGCGCTTTGAACGCCAGGGGGATGGCACCGGTGAGTTCGACGGAGGATTTGGCCAACGTGAGTGTCTCCTTGTTGCCGTCGAGGACGACCAGGATGCAGCCCGCGGCAATCTCGTCCTTGAACTTGCGACTGATCGCATCATCGACGTCGAAGCCAACCAGTGCACCGGTCCAGCAGCCCATCGCGGCGCCGGCGACGACCATGGCACCGGCACCAGCGAGCGTGAGGCCCAGCGGCGGTATGGCCACGGCGATCAGTCCGAGCAACAGTCCGCTGCCGCCGCCGCAGGCAATGCCGCGCACGGCCGACGGTGTGACGTCGTGGTGTTCCTTCAGACGATGTTCGGGAATTTTTTGCATTTCGATGTCCTCGCGGGCAACCAGCGAGATGTCCCTATCGTTAATACCGGCCTCCCGCGCCGCGTCCATTGCGGCTTGCGCAACCAGCAAGTCGGGTGTGCAGAATACGCAACGGTGTTTCATGACGCACTCCTTCCGCTTATGAGGTTCTAACCCGCGGGGGCGGGCATGGCGCGGACGTGAGGTTGCCGCGCCGCCACGCCAGTTGTAAGCACAACCTTTGTTGTAGCGACGTCGCTGCGGCGTGAGCCGATTGTTAATTGAAGTGGTACAAGCGGGGTGCGTTGGCGCAGCGCCGTTTGCGCAAGTATCACGATCGACATACCCGTTCGACGCCTGCGTCAGGTAGCGTGGGATCACCGCCACCCGGATGCCTGTCATATGGCCGCTTCCACTTCGGTACCGTTGATGATTGTTGGCGCTGGCCCCACGGGGCTGGCCGCTGCACTGTTTCTCGCTCGCCGCGGCGTGCCGGTGCGCATCATCGATGCCGCCATGCAGCCCACCACCACCTCGAAGGCCTTGCTGGTCAATCCGCGCTCATTGGAGATGCTCAAGGAGAGCGGCGTGGCGGCCCGCATCATTGCCGAGGGTTGGGCGGTGAAGGGCATGGCAATGCACCGCGGAAACCAAGAGGTGGCATCGGTCGACCTGCAGCATCAGATGCCGCAGTTGCCCATCGGCCTCGCGCAGGCGCGCACCGAAGCATTGCTCAACGACGCGCTCGAGGCCTTGGGCGTGCGCGTGGAGCGCGGCGTGAGTCTGCAGACGCTGGAGCAGGACGCACAACAGGTGGCGTTGACCTTGCAACTCGCCGACGGCAGTACGCAGATCGTGCGGGCGCCGCTGGTGCTTGGGGCGGACGGTGCACGCAGCGTGGTGCGACATGCGCTGGATCTCGATTTTGCGGGCAGCGCCTTGCCCGAGCCATGGCTGCTGTGGGACGTGCGGCTGGACACACCGCTGGATCCGCTGCGCGCACATATCGGCCTGCAGCCGGACGGCTTTCTGTTCCTGATGCATCTGCAGGCTGGCATTTGGCGAGTGATCGGCAATGGCGCCAATCCGCTGGCGCAGTTGCCGTACGGCAGCGTGCCGGACGAGGTGATGTGGCAATCGCAGTTTCATATCGCGCACCGGGTGGCCAGCAAGGCAAGCGTTGGTCGCGTCGCACTGGGTGGCGATGCGGCGCATATCCATTCGCCGCTCGGTGCACGCGGCATGAATCTTGGGATCGAAGATGCGTATGTGTTCGCTGATTGCGCGTTCGATGCACTGAATGGAAATCTCGAACGGATGCAGGAATACGCCGAGCTGCGCCAGCCAGTGCATCGCCAGGTGGTGCGCAACATTGCTGCACTGACACGAGTGATGCGTGGCCGCCCGACGCCGCTGCGTTGGCTGCGAAATACCCTGATGCCCGAGTTTGTCAAAGTGGCGCCGCTGCGTCGGCGCTTGTTGCAGACAATGGCCGGTCTGGATCACCCGCTGCGCACGCGGCTTTGATGGTGAGGAAGGGCGATCCTCCTGATTGCCAGTCGCGAGCTACCTACACCGCGCAAGCACGTCAAAAGCGGTAATAAGCCTGGGTCCAGATCGGCGACATCGAGGTCCGGATATCCATCGCACCTAACACAAAGCGGAACCTCGCATGACCCAGCGTGACAACAGGATCGGGTGGGTGACCACCGCGGCGAGTTTCGGCTTCGCGCTGGTGCAGCTTGATGTCACGATCGTCAACGTCGCACTTCCTCGTATCGCGAGCGAGCTTCACGCCAACATCGCCATGCTGCAATGGGTCGTTGACGCGTACGCTCTGACCTTTGCGGTGCTGCTGCTCACCATGGGCTACTTAGGCGACCGTTTCGGTGCGCGCAAGGTTTATCTATGCGGGTTGGCGCTGTTTGCCCTTGCCTCACTGGGATGCGGCCTGTCACCCAACGCGACGTTGCTGATCGCGGGTCGTGCGATCCAGGGCATTGGCGCGGCAGCCATGCTTCCCAGCTCGCTTGCCTTGCTGAGTCATGCTTCGGCGCACGCACCGGCGGCGAGGGCGCGAGCCATCGGCTGGTGGACGGCAGCGGGGAGTATCGCTATCGCTGCTGGCCCGATCATTGGCGGTCTGCTGCTTGGTGTGGCGAGTTGGCGCAGCATCTTTCTGGTCAATCTTCCTGTCTGCGCCATCGGCGCCGTATTGACATTCCACTTACCGGAAACCGTCCGCAAGAAACACGACGGTGTCTTCGACATGGCAGGCCAGATCCTGGCCGTCCTCATGCTTGCGGGGTTGATCACGGGTGTCATCGAGGCACGTCCGCTGGGTGTTGCGCATCCGTTCGTGCTGGGCTGCTTCGGGCTCGCGCTGATCGGCGGGGCATTGTTCCTGCGGACGGAAGCGCGCAGTCCACACCCGATGTTGCCGCTGCGTTTTTTCAGGGCACCGGGTTTCACTGCGGCGACCCTTTACGGAGTCGTGGTCAATCTGACTTACTACGGCATCGTGTTTCTGCTGAGTCTGTATTTGCAGACGGTGCACGGCTACAGCGCGGTGCGTACTGGTATGGCATACCTTCCACTGACCGCGACTTTCTTTGGCGTCAACATTTTCAGCGGGTGGCTGGTAGCGCGAACCGGTGCGCGTCTCCCGATGATTTTTGGCGCTCTCATCGACGCGGCTGGCTTTGCATTGTTCCTGCTGCTGGCCGCCAACAGTTCCTACTGGTTGATGCTGCCCGCGTTCGCGCTGTTGCCGGCCGGCATGGGACTGGGCGTTCCGGCGATGACCAACACCGTACTGTGCGCCGTCGACAAGGAGTCATCCGGCGTCGCCTCTGCCGTGCTCAACTCAGCTCGCCAGGCCGCCGGCGCGATCGGCGTCGCACTGTTCGGGGCCCTGGCGGGCGACCACAAGGAAAATATCGTCTCGGGCCTGCACTGGTCAGCGTTGATTTCCATCGTGCTGTTGCTGGGCGCTGCAGCGATCGCCATGGTGGGTATCAAGAGTCATCAGACGGCGAATCAGTAGCAAGTCCTATTATTTCCTGTTGCCCGTGTGCGGATGCGACGAACGGCTTGTGCTGATTCAATCGTCGTCGTCGTTTTCGTTCGCGCCAGCTTTCCAATATCCCTTCGCCTTCAGCCAATCTTTCGGCACGCCGCGTTCTTCGCTGAGCCATTGGCGCATGTTGCGGGTGCGGCGCGATTCGGTGGCGATCCAGTAATAGGTGTCGCCGGTCGGGGTGGGTAGTTCATGCAGGGCGCGCTCCAGCAGATCACTTTGATCGGCGGCGGCGCCGTTGCGTTCGAGCCAGGTGATGTTGAACTGTGCACGCGAGCGCAATGATTGGTGATCATCCACGTGCGGAATTTCCGCCAGCACTTCGACGCGCGCACTTGCCGGCATTTCTTCCAGCCAGCGACCGATGGCGGGCAGGGCAGTTTCGTCGCCGACCAATACATACGTGTCGAAATCATCGGCGATTACCGTTGAGCCGCGCGGGCCGCCCGCTCCGATCTGTTGGCCCGGTGTGGCCTGTGCCGCCCAGGTGGAGGCAGGACCGTCGCCGTGCAGTACAAAATCGACGGTCAGTTCGTTGAGCTCATCGTCGTAGCGGCGTGGGGTGTAGTCGCGCATCGGCGAGTACTCGCGGCCGGGCGGATATTCCGGGCCGTTCGGGCCCATTACCGGCGTGACGATTTCGCCGGCGCTATTGGGAAAGAACAGCTTTACATGATCGTCGGGCGCGGCGCTGTTGAAGCCGCGCAATGCTTCGCCACCAAAGACGATGCGCTGCATATGCGGGGTCAGCTGCTGGACGCGCTGAACTTCCAGGGTTCGAAACACCACGGCGTGGCGAATCCTGCGGTGGGTGTGAAGGGTCATCGGGATGATCTCCATGAGTACGGGGCAAGGCGCCGGCTAGTGGCTCTGCACGATCCGCACGTGGCAGGAAGTGAGGCGGTGGCGATGGCGATGGATGCAGCCGGAGCGTGCGGCGGAGTTACGCGAGCCGATAGCCGAGGCGTTCGGCGATCTCCCGCAAGGTGTGGAGCGAAGCGTCAACGGGTGCGTCGTTCGCTGGCTTGGCGGCAGGCATCCCGAGGGTGGGCCGGGGCGTCTGCGATACCTCGGCAAGGCCGAGCTTTTCCAGATCGCGCAGGAAGCTTTGCACCTGCCGAAGCATCGCGCGGATGACAGCGGGACTCTGCTCAGGAGTGACTTCTGGTGAATCGCGTAGCCGCCAGCGGCAGCGGCTGTTCGGTTGCGCCTCGGTGTATACAAGCCCCAGTTGCTCCAGCTCGCGCAGGAAACGATAGACGGTGCCGATGCTGGTCCCTGCGTGATGCTCGCGTGCGGCTTGCAGCAACGTGACCGCGTGGAGCGACTGGTCGAGTCGCAGCAAGGATGTGAGGATGGCGCGCCGCGGCGCGGTCACCAGCAGGCCCAGCGACTTGCAACGCGCTTCCCAGGCGGCCAGCGCGTTGCTGTCCATCTCACTCACGGCGTTCACCGGTGGCGATGGCGGTAGCGGCACGCTCCAGGATCTCGGTGACGCGCTGTGCCTCGGCTTTGCTCCAGTCGCTGGCGCGCATCAGCAGCGCATGCTTCAGCGCATGCATCGCTTTGCGCACGTTCATCGGCGCAGCCATCTTTGCGGCCATTCTGGCGCTGTGCTCGGTGCGTGCCGTGACCGCGTCTACCGCATCCCGATTTTCGTCCAGGTAAGCACGACCCGCGGTGGTGATCGCGTACAGCTTGCGGCCGCCCTGTTCGTTCGTCACTTCGGCGTGGCCGAGTTCTTCAAGCATCGTGAGCGTGGGGTAGATCGCGCCGGGACTGGGCGAATACTGGCCGTGGAACATGTCCTCGATGATGCGGATCAGCTCGTAGCCATGACGTGGCTGTTGCTCGATCAGCGCCAGCAGCAGCAGCTTGAGATCGCCGTGACCGAACATGCGGCCACCACCGCCGCCGCGTCGGCCACCGCCGCGCATTTCGCTCCAGTCGGCGAAGAAATCGCCGCCGCCGTGGCGGCCGCCGAAGGGTCCGGCGTGGCGTTCGTGATGTCCGGGGTCGTCGTGGCCTTCGCCGTGTCCGAAAGCGTGGCCGTGATGGCGGTGGTGCAGGGCGTTGAAAAACAGATGGCGGATACGCATGACAAGTTCCGATATATCGTGAGAGTGACGTAAAGATATATCGCAAGTGTATCTAAAGCAATACTTGGCGAGATTGGGAGCGGCATGCCCAGCCGAAGTGGTGTGCGATAGGTTCTGGCTGGGCTCTTGAGCAGCTTGAGGACGGGTCACGGCCTCACGACGCAGCTGGGTGACCAGCTGCGCTGTTGAAAGGCGCCTCCTGCCTTCTCGGAGACGGCGGGCCGAGAAGGGGGCTTTTCGACGTGTCCTCGTGAGGCGCCGGCCTTTTCTCTACTTCAGTCCTTCGCTATAGCCTGCCCGGGCCGAGTCATCAGAATGGCGTTCATCGGCGGTGTCGTCTTGCATCGGCGCCGTCAGGAACCGGTTGCCGCCCAATTTCTTGGCGCGATACATGGCGCTGTCGGCTTGCCGGATGAGCAGCTTTTTCTCATCGCCATGCTCCGGATAGATGGCAATGCCGAGGCTTGCGGATATGAGCAGGCGGTGATCGGCCAGCTCGAAGGGCTGGTTGAGGGAGGCACGAATCTTCTCGGCGATCATCGAGGCGTGTTCTGGCAACTTGATGGTGTTGAGCAAGACGACGAATTCGTCGCCACCGATGCGCCCGATCGTGTCCGACTCGCGCACACAGTGCCTGATGCGGTGGCCTACCTCGCGCAGCAGAAGATCTCCAATCGCGTGGCCAAAAGTGTCATTGACCTGCTTGAACCGGTCCAGGTCGATGTAGAGCAGGGCCAGCCGATCCTCAGCTGGTTGGGTCCTGGCCAATGCAGCCAGCAGGCGGTCGTTGAACAATCCGCGGTTCGGCAGATCAGTCAGCACGTCGTGTCGCGCGATGTGGCGTAGCCAGGTTTCGGTCTGCTTGCGCTCGATGGCGGCCGCGATCTGGGTCGAGACGAATTGCAGCAACATCTCATCCTGTTCTGTATAGCGCACGTCGCCCGAGTAGCTTTGCACCACGAGGGCGCCGATGACGCCCTTCTGCGAGATGAGCGGGACGCCAAGCCAGTCCAGCGATTCCTTGCCGACGACAGGCCCTACGCGTTCGTGCAGGCTGGGTTTGGAGTCGGGTGTCAGAAGTAGCGGCTGTCCGGTACGGATGACCTCGGCGCTCAGCGTGCCGGAGTCGAGTTTTCGTGGCGCAGGCGCGCCGTCGTGTTCGTCGACGTAGTAGGGGAAGCTCAGCTCGTCTTTCGTCTCGTCGTAAAGGGCGACGAAAAAATTGGTAGCCGGCAGCAGGTCTCCGATGATCTGGTGAATGCGCCGGAACAGGGCAAGCAAGTCCTCCGCTGAATGGGCGGCCTCGGAAATATTGTGCAGGGCAGCCTGCATGAACTCCGCACGTTTGAGCTCCGTCACATCACGGGCCACGGCAATCCTCAGCTGGTCGGCTTCCGACCAGCGGGCCGACCAGCTGATATGGACAACCTGTCCATCCTTGCGCACGTAGCGGTTCTCGAAATGCGTTTGCAGATGCCCATCCATGACCTTGGAGGCTGCCTGCAGGGTCTTCGCCCGATCCTCGGGAAACACCATGTCGATCATTTGCCGACCGATCATTTCCTCCGGCGTGTAGCCAAAAATACGCTCGCATGCAGCACTTACGAACACAAAATGTCCGTGAACGTCGACAACGCAGATCGCGTCGAGCAAGAGGTCCATGACATTGAGCAAGGATGCGTGGGCGTTTTTTTCCATCGTGGGAATGGTGCTACCTGGCAAAGATAAGTGCTACCAAGCACACACCATGCCGAGTGAAGACGGCGGCTCGAACGACTTACCGGACGATTGGGCGGCATGGTGAGTCGGTGACGGGGCTCTCACTCCAGTCAGTTTTTTGGCAACGCGCAAGCAATCAAAAACCGGACAGGTCGCTTCGGTCACGTGCTGCCGCGAATCAGTCGCTTGAGCGGATGCTGAACGCAAGCCTCGGGAC
>JBAPPP010000529.1:0-3377 GCA_049280175.1 Rhodanobacter sp. | reverse complement strand
CTTTGGATCACCGCGCTACCCAGGTAACCCAGGCGTGCTAGCCATCGCCTGACGCAAAACCGCGCGCCCTGGTGTTCCGGGTCAAACGCGGCCTGGATCAATTTCCATGCCGCAAACGCGGCCAGGCCCGCCAACAGCGCGCCCAGCATGACGCCACCCAAAGGCAATTCGGCCAGCCGATGCATGGCGCCTAGATAGCCTTCCGGTCGCTCGCGTGGGAAAGTTGCGGCAACCAGGGCAAAGCCGCCGAGCAGAAAATACATGGCGCCTTCGGCAACGAAACCGCAACGCGCCATCCAGTGGATCCATGGTGTCACGTCACGGCTCACAAACGTCCCACCGGAGCGAGGTTCCCTGACTGCTGCGGAGCTATCTTGTTCCGCATCGCCGCTACGGTCGCTGTAGTGGCCGTCAACTCAGCCCTTGCCCAATTCGTGCCGGCTCTTTTCACTGAGCTCGACACCGTACTTCTTCGCCGCTGCCTGTATGCGCTTCCAGGCCTCGTCTTTCTCTTCGGCGGTTACACCTTCTACCTGATTGAAGCGCGCGACAGCATTGCGCACGTGCGTGGCATCCTCAAGAGGTTCCTTGCGTTGCGTGGGAAAAGCGAAGTTACCCTTGTTTAGATCGTCGCGCTTTTCGGTATCGAGTTTTGCCATCTCCTCTCTCCTGTCGCATTGGTTGCTGCTCGCACTCGGACCAAGGCTCATCTCACCGT
Source organism: Rhodanobacter sp. (assembly GCA_049280175.1). Lineage (GTDB taxonomy): Bacteria > Pseudomonadota > Gammaproteobacteria > Xanthomonadales > Rhodanobacteraceae > Rhodanobacter. The sequence continues at coordinate 2,659 of JBAPPP010000529.1, read as the reverse complement.
CGATTCTTGAGAGCGTTCACTGGTGTGACGAACAGTCTGTCACGCGCGGAGATAGTGCAACCCAAGCACGTGAACGCGCGGTGTTATCCATCTGCTCAAACAACGATGCCTGTTTAACATCTCATTCGGCCCGACTTTTGCCGCCATGAATGCTATGTGTTGATCCCATCCCCCGACTGCACGGATACTTGGCCAATACGCCGCGTGCGTCATGAAGGCACCAGCGTCAGATGGCAAAATGAGCCTCAGTAAGACTGGAGCATTCGCATGAAGTCTCGGTTTCCTTCAGCGCAAGAGTATTCGGCGCAGACAGCGCGCCACCCTGCTTTGGCCGTCGTTGATATTCGCGCGGAACAAGCTGCGGTGACCGAGTCCTATCAAAACCAGGTCCTGGTCGACGTCAACAACGACTGCATGCGGTTGGCAGTGTTCGAGGGCGAATATCGCTGGCATCACCATCCCGATTCAGACGAGCTCTTTCTGGTGGTCGCCGGAACACTGCAAATTGACCTCGTGGATGGCAATCGCATAGAACTTGCCGAATGGCAATGCGTCGTCATCCCTGCAGGTACCGTGCACCGAACACGAGCCATCGGACGCACAGTCAACGTCACCTGCGAAAAGAATGGCGCACAGACCGTGTTTGACGAGCCGCTGGCCTGACGACTGTCGATCGAGCGGGAGTCATCGGTGTCGATCGGTGTGAGGCCGACACGTTGAGTAACTCGCCCCAGATGTGAAGCGCCGAATCTATTCAGCCGTGCATTCGATGATGGCTTTCCGCAACTGCTCTATGTCGTAAGGTTTGCAGATAAATGGTGCCGACGAATAGATAGTGGGAATGTCACTGCGTCTGGCATGCGTAGCCAGGATATAGGGAATGCCGCGCGGTATCAGCTTGTCGAGAATCGGAAAGGCCGATTCGCCGTTGAGGTTCAAGTCAACCACCGCCAGCTCATACGTCGCCGTCTCGGCAGCCGCCATGGCGCCTCTAAACGAGCCCTCGCAGTCGACTGGCGTGTAGCCCAGCTCGGCCAGTACGTCGACGAGGGTCGACGCGAGCAAGTAGTTGTCTTCAACAATAAGCACGCATGGCTGCCCGCCGGACCGCGAAGCGCTAGTGGGTCCGACGTCCTTGACTGTGTTTTCTGTTTCCAATTCCATTGTTTGGTTAGCATACGCTCCATCCCTTCAGGTGCAAGCACCATACATAGGGCGAAATCGCGGCCGTTCACCGCGTCGCACAGCTGACGCACGTCCGTAGACCACTTTTCCGCATTTATCGAGGCTGCCGAGCGCACCAGCTGGGGAATCATGGTTGTTCCAGGTATTCCCCCGGTGCGCAGCCGACCAATTTCCTGAAGTCGTTGTTGAAATGTGACTGGTCAAAGTAGCCCATGTCCTGTGCGAGGGCCGCCCATGCCACCGGCATGCCGGCGGTCAGCTGATTGAGCACGTCATACACTCGATAGCGCTTTATGACCCACCGCGGACTCGCCCCTACATATCGATGAAATAGTCGTTGCAGTGTTCTCTCCTGCAGACCACACCGTGCAGTGACGTGCTCGACGCGCGTCACGCAACGGTCGTTCGCAATCTCCTCAACGATCTTGCATGCGTTATCCACATTGGCATCGAGCGGCGGCAGATAGGCCATCAGGAACTGCGCCGCCGCATCCACCATGGCCTGATCATCACGACAGCCCAATACACTCTTCTCTGCAGTTACCGCATTGGGGAATACCTGTTGAGCCGGAAGAGCCGTATTCACAATCCTGCTCACGGGTTTGTGAAAAAACGGATAGAACGCACCGGGTCGAAACTTGACCCCGAGGATTCGATCGTCACCCTTCAACTCACGTACGAAACGGCTCAGCTGTACGCCATAGATCCTTGAGCGACCCGGCGCGAAGACGAGATGAACGCATGGGTGCGGAAGCACTACCCGGGTTTGCGGAACAGGACCACGAACCTCCCACGACTCCATCCAGAAATGTTCGACCCAACCAGCCAATGCACTGGGTGGCGCATAGCGAATATGGTGGTAGCTACCCGGCATGGGCGAATGGCGCAATACCCCGCAGCCCTGTCCGAAGGCACTACGGGTCGGCGGTATCCCTTGCGCCTGCCCATCCGGGTCGAGATGTCGGCTTTTTCCAATCATCTTCGCGCGTCCAGCGATTCAATTGAGATACAGGCTTCGCGGTCTGGCGAGGATGCCCGCGTCCCGTTGTACACCCGCTGCCTCCAGCCTGCCTACTACTGCGCGATTGAGGAGCTCCTTCCTATGAAAACCACACTGGCAATTCTGATTTTCTGCGCGGCATTTGGCCTCGCTGGGCCCGTGATCTCAGCCGCACCGGCGACTAACCTGGAACCGATGAGAACCGTTCAGCTGAAGTTTGCGGCATTCAATGTGCACGACGTTGCGGCCATCAAAAACATTTACGCCAGTGGTGCAACCCTGCATAGCCCGGACTATCCCCAACTGGTGGGCAACGCGCAAATTGCCGATACCTACAGGCAGCTGTTTGAAGCTATTCCAGATGCCCGGGACAACATCGTGAGCATCCAGAGCTCGGCAGATACCGTCTATGCCCAGTTTGTACTCACCGGGCATTTCAATGGCGTGGAAAGCAAGCCCATCGCGGTCCGGATC
>JBAPPP010000528.1:0-2284 GCA_049280175.1 Rhodanobacter sp. | reverse complement strand
GTCAACTGCTGCGGCATTCATTCCGATTGACGTACTGGATCGGAATGAGTGTCGTGGCACTGGAACTGCGCGCGGTACCGGCCTAGAGTCTTGCTCGGGCGACAACATTGCGTCGCACGGGAGGGGGCCATGCTTGCACGAAGGATTGTGCTGTTGTTCGACGGTACCTGGAACAAACCTGAGTCGAACACCAATGTGGAGCGCCTGCGCCGGCTGATCGCCACGCGCGACGCCAGCGGAATCGAACAGATCGTCGAGTACATTCCGGGAGTAGGCGTAGCTCCCGGCATGACACACCTGCTTGGTGGGGCGTTTGGTTACGGCCTGTCCGGCAACGTGATGGAGGGTTACCGCCGACTGTGCGAAAAATGGCAGCCCGGCGACGACGTCTATCTGTTCGGATTCAGCCGCGGCGCCTATACCGCACGCAGTCTCGGCGGACTGATCCGCAAATGCGGCCTGCTCAAACATGGCGCCGACGGCAAGCTTGCCCACGCCGCCGTTTCCAGTGCCTACGATTTCTACCGCGACACCACCATCCAGCCTGATGATCCGGCAGCGCTGAATTTCCGGGCGCAGCACTCAGTCGACATCGGCATCCACTTCATCGGCGTCTGGGATACCGTGGGTTCGCTCGGGATCCCGGATACGGCCTCGTGGTTTCCCTTCGCACGCGCCAGCTATCAATTCCACGACACCGAACTCAGCAAGATCGTGAAGTACGCGTATCAGGCGCTCGCCCTGGATGAACACCGCGCGGATTTCGCGCCGACGGTCTGGACGCGCAACCCGGACAGCGTGAAACCCGGCGAAACGCTGACCTCGAAGAAACTCGAGCAGATCGAGATCGAGCAGCGCTGGTTCATTGGCTCGCATGCCGACGTCGGCGGTGGCAACGACCGCGACGGTGCCGGCCGCAAACCTGATCCGCTACCCGAGCTGCCGCTCGCATGGCTGCAGCAGAAGGCGATCGCCGCCGGCCTCGCCTGCGACGAAATCTTCGTCCCGAGCGCAGACGCCGACACCGGCGTGCCGCGCAATTCCTACGCCGAGTTCATGTATGGCATCTACAAGGAACTCAAGCCACCGTTCGATCGCACGCTGGGTGTTGGCGTGAATGAAACGGTGGACAACTCGGTGTGGCAACGCTGGCACGCCGACGCAAACTACCGTTCGCCTTCGCTGGTGCAGGCGCTGGCGCGTGCGGTGCTCATGTTGCCGGTCCGCCCTTCGCTGAGCGAAGACCCCGGCGGCGACGTTGTGCACGTGACTCAAGTGCAGGCGGCGACTCTCGTCGAAGCAACCGTACCGAGCTCCGCTCTGCCCTGACAAATCCCGAGTGCAGCGTCGCCCGCTTCAATGCGGCTCGACGATCTCCACCTGGATGGCCGCGCCGGGATCCTGGCTGGCGTGCAAATGTGGCAGCGGGCGATGCAGGATGCTGCGGTACCAGCGCCACGCGAGCGCGCCGCTCACGGTCAACGCCGACGCGCCCAACGCGAGATGCAACATGCTGCCGGACAGCAGCGGCGACAGTACGCCAGCGACGAAACTGCACAGCAGCAGGCTGGCAAACGCCTGCGCCGAGGAAATGCCGCCGCGCTGGTGCGCAAAGCGATCCAGCAGCAACAACGTCAGGGTGGGAAACGCGAGCTGTACGCCGACACCGTGCAGGATCAACGGCAACATCGACCACGGCAGCAGCGGTACGGGAAGCATCCACGCCAGCAGCAGGTGCAACGCACAGGCCAGCAGCATCACCGCGTAACCCAGGTTCACCGTGAACCCCGCACTACGTCGCTCAGCCATCCGTCCGGACAACCAGGCACCGCCGACCAGACCCAGCACGACCGGCACGAACAACCACGGGAAGCCTGCCGGAGACAGGTGCAGCAGCTCACGCACGATGCGCGGTGCCGATGAGATGTACAGGAACAACCCGGCAAAATTGACCGAACACGAGATCAGCAGCGGCCAGAACGGACGATCACGGCTGAAGGCGAGATAGCTGGCCAGCAGCGGACGTGGTGCAAACGACGTACGTCGCGCCGGTGGATGACTTTCCTCCAGCCACAGCATCAGGGCCAGCGCCAGCAAGGCGGTGAATCCCGTCAACACCCAGAAGATGCCGTGCCAGCCATCCAGCGGCAACAGCAACGCGCCAACCATCGGCGCGATCACCGGCGCCACGCCGAAAATCATCATCACCCGCGACATCATCCTCTGCGCCGCAGCGCCTTCGAGACTGTCGCGGATCACCGCCCGCCCCACCACCAGTCCTGCG
>JBAPPP010000527.1:0-3511 GCA_049280175.1 Rhodanobacter sp. | reverse complement strand
CCTACGCGTTGCTTGCTGGACGCGCCGGTCCGCGCATGCTCCGATAGCGCTCCGACGTAGGCCTAAGGAATGCGATGACTATCGAGCTTGGCCTGATGCTCGCCGGCATGCTGATGATCGGCTTTCTGGCGCAGTGGCTGGCGTGGCGGGTCAAGCTGCCGGCGATCCTGTTCCTGCTGCTGGCCGGAATTCTGCTGGGGCCCGTCAGTGGCCTGCTCGATCCCGACAAGCTGCTGGGCGGGTTGCTGTTCCCCATCGTGTCGCTGGCGGTGGCGCTGATCCTGTTCGAGGGCAGCTTGACGTTGCGCTTCCACGAGCTGCCGGGCATTGGCCATGTGGTTCGCGGACTGGTCAGCTATGGCGCCGTGACGGCGCTGCTGCTGCTGGCGCTGGCGGCCCATATCGTCGCCGGACTGAGTTGGTCGATTGCTTTGCTGTTCGGCGCGCTTGCCTGCGTGACCGGTCCGACCGTGATCGCACCGATGTTGCGCACATTGCGGCCCAACGCGCGCATCGCCAACACGCTGCGCTGGGAAGGCATCGTGATCGATCCGCTCGGCGCGCTGTTTGCAGTGCTGATCTTTGAAGCGATCGTGTCGCGGCAGGAAGGCCACACGATCGGCATTTTCATCGCTACGATTGGATGCGGCACGGTGATCGGTGCGCTGGCAGCTGTGTTGACGGGGTTCCTGCTACGTCGCCAGATGATCCCCGAGTACCTGCAGAACTATGCCGTGCTGGCGGCGGTGCTGTTCGCCTTCAGCATGTCCAATGTCATCACCCATGAGTCGGGCCTGCTGGCGGTGACCATCATGGGCATCGCGCTGGGCAACATGCGTGGCGTGCATATCGACGACATCCTCGATTTCAAGGAAAGCCTCACCACGGTGCTGGTGTCGGTACTGTTCATTCTGCTGGCGGCGCGGCTGCACTGGCCACTGCCCAACGGCATGCTGGGCGCGGGTATCGCGTTGTTCGTGATTGCCCAGTTGGTCGTGCGACCGCTGACCGTACTGCTGGCGAGTCTCGGTAGCGGGCTGACCTGGCGCGAGCGCGCCTTGATCGGCTGGGTCGCACCACGCGGCATCGTGGCCGCTTCGGTGTCGGCGCTGTTTGCCTTGCGCCTGGACGCACTCGGCGTTAGCGGTGGCGATGCCCTGGTGCCGCTGGTGTTTATCCTGATCATCGGCACCGTGGTCTTTCAGAGTGCGACCGCACGTCCGCTGGCGAAGTGGTTGAAGGTGGCCGAGCCCGAGCCGCGGGGCCTGCTGATCTTTGGTTCCGATCTAGTGGCGCGGGCGATCGGTAGTGCGCTGGACGAAGCGGGCTTTCGCGTCGTGCTGGCCGATGACGATTGGGAAGGCATTCGCCAGGCCCGCATGGAGGGGCTCGGCACGTTCTTTGGCAACCCGGCCTCGCCGCACGGCGAGCGTCATCTAGACCTCACGGGTATTGGCCGGCTGCTGGCGCTGTCCACCCATCGCGAGCGCAACTCGCTGGCCTGCGTGCACTACCGGCAGGAGTTCGGTCGCAACAAGGTCTATCGGCTACGAAATCTGACTCCGCAGGAGAACACCGATCGCCAAGCCTTGTCCGGCAACCTGCTAGCGCCGCCGCTGTTCAACGAAGAGATGACCCATGGCCGCTTTGCAGAAATGCTTGGTCAGGGTTGGCGCATCAAATCGACCCGGCTGAGTGCCACCTTCGACTGGCCGCACTTCATCGAGCAATACGGCTCCAATACCGTGCTGATGTTCGGAGTGGAAGAAAAGGGCGCGCTGCGGGTGGCCTCGGTCAAGCGCGAACTCGAGCCGAAGCCGGGCTGGCTGGTGATCGCGCTGGTACCGCCGGCATCGTTGTAGAACTGGCGTAGGTTGGGCATCGCTGCGCTCACCCCAACCTACGCGGTGCCGCTGAAGATGGCGAGTTGGTACTCGCCATCTCGCTCGTGTGCCTTACGCGGCCGAGACGTGCCGCGGGGCGAACTGTGCTTCCTCGGTGGAGCCGGTCAGGGCGGTGGTCGAGGATTGGCCCTGCTGGATCGCCTGGGTCACCGCGTCGAAGTAGCCGGTACCCACTTCGCGCTGGTGCTTCACTGCGGTGAAGCCACGGTCGGCGGCGGCGAATTCCTTCTCCTGCAGCTCGACAAACGCGCTCATCTGGCGACGCGCGTAGCCATGAGCGAGATCGAACATGCCGTAGTTGAGGCTGTGGAAGCCGGCCAGTGTGATGAACTGAAATTTGTAGCCCATCGCGCCCAGTTCTTTCTGGAATGTGGCGATGGTGGCGTCGTCCAGGTTCTTCTTCCAGTTGAAGCTGGGCGAGCAGTTGTAAGCGAGCAGCTTGCCGGGAAACTTCGCATGGATCGCTTCGGCGAACTTGCGCGCGTCATCGAGATTCGGCTTGCTGGTTTCGCACCAGATCAGGTCGGCGTAGGGCGCATAAGCAAGGCCGCGGCTGATCGCCTGATCCAGTCCCGGTCGCACTTTGTAGAAGCCTTCCACGGTGCGCTCGCCGGTGACGAACGGCAGATCGTTCGCATCGATGTCGGACGTCAGCAGATCGGCCGCGTCGGCATCGGTGCGCGCGACCAGCAAGGTCGGTACGCCACAGACGTCGGCGGCGAGGCGCGCGGCGTTTAACTTGTCCACGGCTTCGCGGGTCGGTACCAGCACCTTGCCACCCATGTGGCCGCACTTCTTGACCGAAGCCAGCTGGTCCTCGAAATGCACGCCGGCAGCGCCGGCCTCGATCATCGCCTTCATCAGCTCGAACGCGTTCAGCACGCCCCCGAAACCGGCCTCGGCATCGGCCACGATGGGCACCAGCCAATCAGTGTCGTCCTTGCCCTCGGCGTGGTGCAGCTGATCGGCGCGCAGCAAGGTGTTGTTGATTTTCTTGACGACCAGCGGCACCGAGTTGGCCGGGTACAGCGACTGGTCCGGATACATCTCGCCGGCGACGTTCGCATCGGCGGCGACCTGCCAGCCGCTCAGATAGATCGCCTGCAAACCGGCTTTCACCTGCTGCATCGCCTGGTTGCCGGTGAGCGCACCCAACGCGTTGACGAAGTCCTCCTTATGCAGCGATTTCCACAGTCGCTCGGCGCCACGACGCGCGAGCGAATGCTCGATCGCGACGGTGCCGCGCAGGCGCACTACGTCGTCGGCGCTGTAGTTGCGCTGGATACCGGCCCAGCGAGCATTGTTCTTCCAGTCCAGCGAGATTTGTTCGGCGGTCGGCAGCGTGTTCTTCATGGTGTGGCTCCGTGGAATCGAAGGCGTGCAATCGAAGGTCTAGCGAGGTTCTGTGGGAGCGGCTTCAGTCGTGCTGCTTCTCATGTCGCGACTGAAGTCGCTCCCACGGAGGACGTTCAGGCGAGTTGGTCGTAGGCGGGCAAGGTAAGAAAGTCGCCCAACTGATCGGCATGAGTCAGTGCCGACAACAGCGCGGCCGCCGCGTCGGCGCGTCTGGCGCCGGGCAGCTCGCTGTCGCGCAGACGGTGGAGGTG
>JBAPPP010000526.1:0-10032 GCA_049280175.1 Rhodanobacter sp. | reverse complement strand
GTTCCACGACGTAATGCAGCAGCGCACCGGCCAGCAGCGCGGCCGCCGCGTAAGCGAGGAATGCGATGACGCCGTGCCCCTGCAGTTGCGGCCCAAAGGCGCTATCCACCAGGTGATATACCGGTTTGTGGATCAGATAGAGGCTGTACGAAATCAGCGCGATCCAGCCTGCCCCCGGCACGGGCCGCTTGCCGATCCAGCTGCGCGTACCGGCGCCGGCCAGGACCAGCAACGCAAACCCCGCCGACAGCAGTGGATAGCCCAACACACTGGGGATGAAACCCGTCCGATCCCGGAACAGCCCGATCGCACAACCCACCACGATCAAGCCAGTCAGCGTCAGGAAGTTAGCCCTGGCCTGCAGCCGTGACCACAGCATGGGCTGAAACGCCTTGATCGTCGCCAACACGACGCCTGCCAGCAATCCATCGAGACGCGTGTAGGTCGGGTAGTAGAGATCCTCGACGAAGCGCTGCGAAAAACTGCGCCCTGCGCCTGCCAGCTCACGAGCCGGCGCCATGTCGTAAATCCAGACCCAACCGCGGATGGCCATGCCCAGCACAACGACCGCAGCGCATACACCGAGGAACTTCGCCATCGACGGTCGTCGCGTGAGCCACCACGCAAGCAACGGAAACAACCAGTAGAAATGTTCTTCCACGCATAGCGACCATGCGTGGGAAAACGCCTGGTTGTGCTGATAGTCGATTAGCAAGTTGACGGTGAACGTGAGGAACTGCCACAACGGCTGGATGCCCGGTCTCTCGCGGAATGCCGGCACGCCGTAGTACAAGGCCAGCACCACCAGAAATGCCGGCAAGATGCGAAACGCCCTGCGCAGATAAAACTCCCCGAACGACACCGGCTGGCCCTGGCTCAGCGGCTTCAGCAACTGCGATCCAATCAGATAGCCGCTGAGTACGAAGAACAAGTCGACACCCATCCAGCCATAGTCGGTCAGCCACGCGTAGTGCTCACCCAGCCCACCGATGACAAATGAATGGAATAGCATCACCCAGACGATCGCGATGGTGCGAAGCAGGTCCAGCCCCGGCAAACGACTCATGATTTCCCCTGTCAAGACACAACGCGAGCCAGCGACTCGCCAACACATGGTCAGTATGAATCGCGCTCGATCACTGCGAAAGACGCTGACTTGGTACGGCCATCAGTTTCCTTCAGCCGTCAGGCCTTTTTGAGGAAACAAACCTTCAACACCAGCCCCTTGATCTTGTCCGAGTTGCCTTCGATGTGCTCGTCGTCGCCATCGACCAGACGAATGTCCTTGATGACGGTGCCCTGCTTCAGCGGAATCGACGAACCCTTCACCTTCAGGTCCTTGATCACCACCACGGTATCTCCACTATGCAGGACATTGCCGTTGACATCCCTGACCACCAGACCGGCATCCGCTGCCTGGGTGGCCGCCGTGATGGGCCACTCATGACCACAGTCGGCGCACACATAGTTATCACCATCCGGATAGATGTTTTCCATGGCGCACAGCGGGCAAGCGGGTATCTCGGACATCGAATGGTTCTATGGCAGTCGTTCGGTCAGCGAGTATAGAGCTGCCCTTCTCGTTATTCGCACATGCCCTTCACGCGCGAGCAGTCACTTTAGCGGTGTCGGCGTGCGTTGCTGAAGCATGCATAACTCAGGGAATCGGTCATGAAGGCAAGCCAGGTTCTCGCCACTGTCGGCGTAAGCGACTTTGACGCTTCCAGCGCGTGGTATGCACGCCTGTTTGGACGCGCACCCGACCACTGCCCGAGTACGTCCTGCGCGGAGTGGCAGATTGCCGACAGCGCAACGATCCAGGTCATGCCGAAGAATGCGTTTGTCGATGACAGGAATCGTTCGGGCTGGGCAACGGTCGGCATCATCGTCGAGCACCTCGACGACATCCTGGCGGAGTTGCGCAAACGGCAGATCGACGTGGCGCCACCGCAGATGGTCACTCATTTCGTACGGATGGCCCCGGTCACGGATCCGGACGGCAACCGGGTGACCTTCGTCGAGTCGATCGCCGGTTAGCCGGATCGGGCCTCGCTCGTGGGACCCAAGCAGCCGCCTGTCGTCGCTCATCCGACCGCGACGGCTCCGCTCTTCGTGGGCTCGCTCTATATAGGCACGGCCGGCTGGTCGATACCTGCCGCTTGCGCGAGCCTTTTTCCGGCAGACGGCAGCCATCTGGAACGCTACGCGCAAGTGTTCAATGCGGTGGAAATCAATTCGTCCTTCTATCGAGCGCATCTGCCTGCAACGTATCGCAAATGGGCCGACGCAGTACCGGCCGATTTTCGCTTTGCAGTCAAAGTGCCTCGCACGATCAGCCATCAGGCGAAACTGAAAGCCTGCCAGCCGTTGCTCGATTCGTTCCTCGCCCAGGTTGAACACCTTGCCGAAAAACTTGGCTGCCTTTTGCTGCAGCTGCCGCCCAGCCTGGCGTATGACCCGGACATCGCGCTGCCGTTTTTTGATCTGTTGCGGCAGATGCATCGAGGCCCGGTGGCCTGCGAGCCACGGCACGTTTCGTGGTTCGGCGCTCCCGCGAGTCGCGCGCTGCGGGCACGGCGTATTGCACGCGTTGCAGCAGATCCTGCACGCAACCCGCGCGCGGCGTTGCCGGCAGGCGACCGGTCGATGCAGTACTTGCGTCTGCATGGCTCGCCACGGATGTATTACGACGCCTATCCAGACAACGTGTTGCAGCGTGTTTCCAGACGTCTCTTGCAGCCCGACCCAGGTACCGACGAGCGCTGGTGCATTTTCGACAACACCGCACTCGGTCATGCCACCACCAATGCGCTCGCCCTGGCGAAACTCTATCGGCAGTGGAACCATGGCCGCAGGTAGCGGCCTTGCGGTAGAGTCCAAAACCATGTCGCAAGCGCGCCAGCTACCTATCGGCTTTCCGGAGATCCATCGGCTATCGACCGGGAGCCATCCGCCGCCGCACCACGTGATGACCGACAGCGATGGAGCACACCTTGTCTGATGCTGACGCAGTACCGCGCATCGCCTTTGCCGTGGAGCATGCCAGCAAGCGCTACGGCAACGTGGTGGCGCTGGACGACATCAACCTCGCGTTCGCCGCCGGCACGACTACCGCGCTGATCGGCAGCAGTGGTTCGGGTAAGTCCAGCGTACTGCGCCTGCTGCTGGGGCTGGAGTGGCCGGACCGCGGATGCGTCAAGGCCGATGGGCGTGTGCTCGAGCGCTCCCAGTTGTTGGCACTGCGGCGGCGCGTGGGTTATGTAATCCAGGATGGCGGCCTGTTCCCTCATCTCACCGCACTGGGCAACCTGGCACTGTTGCCGCGCCACCTTGGCTGGAGCACGGAACGGATTCGCCAACGCGCTGAAGAACTCGCCATGCTGACCCACTTGCCCCACGATGTTCTGGAGCGCTACCCGGCCGAACTGTCCGGCGGCCAGCGCCAACGCGTTGCCTTGATGCGCGGACTGATGCCGGATCCCGATGCGTTGCTGCTGGACGAACCGCTGGGCGCACTCGACCCCCTCGTTCGCCATGAACTGCAGGACCAGCTCAAGCTGATCTTCGACCAGCTCGGAAAGACCGTGATCGTGGTGACCCATGATCTGGCAGAAGCTGCCTGGTTTGCCGAACGTCTGGTGCTGATGCGCAAAGGCAAAGTAGTGCAGGACGGCCGCCTGAAAGACTTGCGGGAGCACCCCGCCGAACCGTTTGTCACCCGCTTCGTCGAAGCACAGCGTCACTTGCCGGAGTCATCGCCATGACGGCGGCGTGGCGCACGCTGGGTGCCCTGTGTCTACTGCTGCTGCTGCCCACAGGGCTGTCCGCCGAGCCCGTCCGCATCGGCTCCAAGCAGTTCACTGAATCGGTCATCCTGGGCGAGCTGGCGCGTGAAACCGCTCGCGAAGCGGGCGTCGCAGCTGTGCATCAACGTGAGCTTGGTGGCACGAGCATCCTGTGGACCGCGCTGCTGCATGGCGATATAGACGTCTATGCCGAATACACCGGCACCCTCACCCACGAATTACTGAAGAACGTTTCGCCCGATGCCGACATCCCCACCCTGCGCGCCCGACTGCGACCGCTCGGTATCGGCATTACTGATTCGCTCGGCTTCAACAACACCTATGCGATCGGCATGCGTGAGGATCGTTCCGCAGGGCTGGGCATTCACAGCATTTCCGATCTGCTCGCGCATGCCGACCTGCGTTTTGGATTTTCCAACGAGTTCATGGACCGCGAAGATGGGTGGCCTGGCCTGCGCGAACGTTACGGCCTGACGCAGACGCAAGTGCGTGGGCTGGATCACACGCTGGCTTATCGCGCAGTAGCGAGTGGCGCAGTGGACGCCATTGATCTCTACAGCACCGACGCGGAAATCCCCTACTACCACCTGCGCACGCTGGACGACGACCACCATTATTTTCCGCGCTACGAGGCGGTATACCTATATCGGCTGCCGCTGGAGCAAAGCGTACCAGCCTTCGTGAGCGCACTGCAGAAACTCGCGGGCCGCATCGACGAAAACGCGATGCGGCATATGAATGCACAGGTGAAGCTGCAGGGCGAGAATGAAAACGTGGTCGTCGCCAATTTTCTCGGCATCCGGGCGCAGCGTGACGACTCCGGCTTCTGGTCACGGCTGCTTCAACGCAGCATCGAGCACATCAAATTGGTGGCTCTCTCGCTTGGGCTGGCGGTGCTGTTGGCGATCCCGCTGGGGATCCTGGCTGCGCATCTGAAGCGACTCGGCCAGCTGGTGATCGGCCTCACCGGCATCCTGCAGACCGTACCTTCGCTGGCGATGTTCGTCTTCATGATTCCCTTGTTCGGCATTGGCACTTGGCCGGCGGTGGCTGCGCTGTTTCTCTATAGCCTGCTGCCGATTGTGCGCAACACACACGCAGGCCTCGTCGGCATTGCGCCGGAGCTACTCGAATCCGCTGCTGCGCTGGGGCTGCCTCGTAGCGTGCGTCTGTATCGGGTGGAACTGCCGCTGGCCACGCGCTCCATTCTGGCCGGCATCAAGACTGCCGCTGTGATCAATGTCGGCACGGCCACGCTGGCCGCCTTGATCGGTGCCGGCGGCTATGGCCAACCGATCCTCACCGGCATCCGCCTGGACGATATCGGCCTGATTCTGGAAGGCGCCGTGCCCGCCGCCGTGCTGGCGCTGCTGGTGCAAGGCCTGTTCGAAGGGATCGAGCGATGGCTGACGCCGCGAGGATTGAGGATTGAGGCGCGCCAGTGAGTGTGCGTGAAAGTCCTCCCGGGCCGGCCCTTAGTATCCCTGTAAGTTCACTCTTCGAGGCGAGGAGGACCTGTCGGGTGCAACGGCGCACTCTCTTTGCGCAAATCTGGAGAAACGCCGCCGATAGTCGGAAGGTGTCAGCCCCATGATCTTGTGAAATACGCGCCGGAATCTCCCTGCGTCGCCGTATCCAATGCTTGAAGCTATGTCGTCTACGCTTCTTTGCGAAAATTCCAGCATTTCCTTTGCCCTGGTGATCCGGAGCCTTTGCTGGTACTCGCTTGGTTTCATGCCTGTCGCCTTGGTAAAACGACGAAGCAAAGTCCTTGGCTCGAGGCAAGCATGATTGGCAATGTCCGCAACGGATATAGAACACTCACGTTGTGTCCAGAGCCAATGTTGAACTTTCAAGATCGCCGCATCCCCATGCTTTGTCCTGGGGTTGAAGTCGCTGTAGTAACGCTGCTCGCGCCCCGGGGGATCCACCAGCATGTAGCGTGCGGTTTCAAGCATGACTGTAGGACCAAGAAATCGCTCCGTCAGGCGGAGTCCGAGGTCTGCCCAGGCCAGCACGCCGCCAGCGGTGACCACGTCACCGTAGTCGATCACCATGTGATCGCTTTCCATGAGCACGTCTGGAAAGCGGGCGGTAAATTGTTCGCTGAGAGCCCAGTGCGTTGTGGCCTGGCGTCCCGCCAGCAACCCCGTCTCCGCTAGCAGGAAGACGCCACCGCACACCGCTGCGATCACGACGCCATCCGCATGCCGCTGGCGTAACCAAGGGATAAGAGGGCTCGTCTTCAAACTCTGTTGAGTCGCGCGAAGATTGCCCGGAATGATCAGGACTTTCGGTGCGTGTGGTCGGCCGGGAAGACTGTCGCTGGAACTGGTGACATCGCTTTCACCGTCGTCCAACCGCCAATGGACGATACGGACCGGGGGCGGACCATCGCCTCTCTGCCGCTTTGCGGCCATTTCGCTCGCGTAAGTGAATAGGTCGGTCAGACCGTGGATACCCGCCAGTGAAGTACCTGCATCACAGACCAGTCCCACCTCGATGCCTGACATGGAGTGGAGTGCCGTTTTGGCCATGGCTTTTGTCCGATTTGCCCATTGTCGCGTCGCCTTTGCCAAGAATACGCTGTGAATGAGGGTGTGGAGTTGCGCACTTCGCCGATCAGATCGGTGTGCCGCCCGCCGACCGCCCCTACTGCTTGATCGACGGTCAACCCCAGTGCTCTGGGGCCCGTGCCGGTGACTCCCGCTTGGATGTGTCTTTTAGCGCTCCGAACGCCTTCGCAATGAACTCCTCACCCAACCTGGTCTGTCGAAGTCGGTCGTTCGCACATCACCAGGCATTCAGAAAATCCCCATTGGCGCAGCGCGCGAATTGACTAAAAGTCGTATTCGGAGACACCACCTCAGCTGACGTTCCTTAGCGTTGCATCCATCTCACTTAAGAAGGGTAATGACATGACCAAGCAGTTCGGTGACACGAAGGGTGCCGGCAATTCATTTGTCACGGTCAGCGATGGCACGCAGATTTTTTTCAAGGATTGGGGGACGGGCCAGCCACTATTTTTCCACCATGGTTGGCCATTGAGTGCAGACGATTGGGATACCCAGATGATGTTTTTCCTGGCGCAAGGGTATCGGGTCATCGCGCACGATCGTCGCGGACACGGCCGCTCGACGCAGACCGACAAAGGCCACGATATGGACACCTACGCGGCTGACGTCGCCGCTGTCGTCGCGGCGCTGGATCTCAAGGATGCGATTCACATTGGCCACTCCACTGGTGGTGGTGAAGTGACGCGCTATGTCGCGCGGCACGGCAAAGGTCTAGTGGCGAAAGCGGTACTCATCAGTTCGATCCCTCCGCTCTTTATGAAGACGGATAAGAACCCCGACGGTGTTCCGAAGGAAGTCGTCGACAGCATTCGGGATGGAACCGCCAACCACCGCGCACAGTTCTACCAGGACATAACTATTCCGTTCTACGGATTCAATCGTCCAGGGGCGGTGGTCTCCGAAGGGATCAGGGAGAACTGGTGGCGCCAAGGCATGATGGGCAGCATTTTGGCTCAGTACGAATGCGTCAGGGTCCTCTCCGAAACCGAGTTCTATGAAGATCTCAAGTTGATCGATGTGCCTGTCCTGGTGATGCACGGCGAGGACGACCAGATTTGTCCTTTCCTCACGACTGGAGCCCGATCGGTGAAGCTTCTGAAGCACGGAACACTAAAGTCATACCCTGGTTTGCCGCATGGCATGCCCACAACGCATGCGGAGTTGATAAACGCGGATTTATTGGCATTCATCAAGGCGAAGTAGCCCTACGCGATAGCCTAATGGACCGCTAGTCCACGACTCAAAATCCTCATTGCGTGACCATGCGAAATAATCAGCGACCTGGCGTTCCAGCCCTGAGTTGGCATAACGAAAATCCGGCGCAGGAGAACGAAAACCCCTGCGCCGGTAACGTTTGCACTGGGCGATGAGTTGCCCTGTTCTTCGATCGCGGGAGGCCGGTCGAACGCTTCGTTCGACCGGCTTTTCCACATTGCTTACCTGCCGAGATCCTGCAGAAAGCGGTTGGTGTACTGGAGTGCCGTACTGCCGCTGACCGAATTGCAGGTCGCCGATGCGTAGGTGACGTTACCCGAACATGGCGTGTCGCGATCGAGCGACCAGAAATGCACACCGGCCAGACCATTGGCCACCGCATAGTTGGTCACGGTATCCACATCGGTCGTGGAGAAAACCTCGCTGGTGACATCGTTCATGCCTATCATCAGAGTCAGTTCGATCTGGCTCGCCGCAATGCCGTAGGTGTGCTCCAGATTCAGAGCGGCCTGGATGGCGGACTGCCCCATATTGCACTTGCCGCCGGACACGACGCAGACGCTCGAACTGGCCGAGCCAAAGTCCATCGCCATCAGGTTGATGGTGTAGTTGGTCAGGTGCGCGCTCTGGATTGCCTTGACCACCATGTCGCCCAGTCCGTTAAGCCCACCGTAACTGCCGTCCGACGCACCCAGCGTCGCCAGCGTGAAGGAGAAGCGCAGGTTCGGATACAGGGTGTGGGCGTAGGCAGCATAGGTCACGAGGTTGTTGATCTGTGCCTGCGTCTGACCTCCCTCGATGTCGAAATCCACACCGACCATATACGGCGACATGTAGCTGGACAGGAATTTGGCCATGCCCGCCGAGGTCGAGCAGGTGAACGTACCCGCTTCACCGCCGGTAGAGACGACATAGCTCAGTCCCGCACTGGCAAGTGCCTGGACGTTTGCGCTGGCGAAGGTCGCCCCGGGAATGCCGCCCCAGTTTTCGCTACCGCATTCGCCCGTCGCAAATGCCAGGGTAATCGCGCCCAGCTTTGGTTCCACCGTGGAGACGAGGCTGCCACTGCCCACCACCGGAATCGCGGTACCGGTAACGGCCGTAGACATGACGTTCGTGTTCCAGTTGAGATTGATGGTGACGTCCTTGTATGGACTGAACAGCAAACTGCCGGACGGCGGCGGAGGGGGTGGCGGTGGAGGCGGCGGCGGTGGCGTACCTGAGCCGCTGCCACAAGAACCCTGTGAGGTCCAGGGCTGGCCGGAGCCGCTACCGCCATTGTTGGTAGCCGGATCGTTGCCCTGGGTCCACCAGTTCGCCTTGTAGTTGACTCCGTTTTCGCTGGCCGTGTTGCCACCGGTGTAAATCGCCGATGCGCTCCACGCTGCCGCGCAGCTTGGCAACGTCTGAGCCTGCACGGTCTGCACGGGGACTGCCGCAAGGAGAGTGATGGACATGGCTGTCCCTATCGCACTGCTTAACGCACCTAAAGCCAAGCGTGACCATAGAACCGATTGCTTCACGGACATGGGAGTGTCTCCATATGGAATGACATCGCTACGGGTGAGTTACCAAGGCGAATCAGGGTCGATCCATTCGGCCATGTGGGGGGCAGTCGCCTCAATGCATCCATGCACGTTACCGCTTGTAATGTCCCGTATTAAATCTGGATGACAACGTTGTCCATACGACTTTCGCTGAACTGTGACGGCTGACGTGAATTTGCTGCTGACGGCGCCGGTGATTAGACGAATGGCTAAGACATTGGCTTCGCAATGCGCTTTCAACGCTGCGATGCAGCAAATATTCGGCATGCCCATAGCCGGGGCGATGGCTTCGCCCCCACTTGATGACATGCAGAAAAAGAAGATGGAGTGACAGCGCGTGTCCGCTACAGAGACAGGTAAGACATTAAAGTGACAACGTTGTCTACCGCCATCGTCATCGGCAAGGACAACGAATGGCTGCTCGATCAATATCGACTTAACGTATGGCCATTCATCGTGTTGCGGGGAGTACGCGGCTTGACCATGCCGCGACGAGAAGGCCCAGCAATGCGGCTGGCTGAAGGACCGCTACGGTCTGTCCTGGCAGATCGTGCCTACCCAGCTGATCGCGCTGTTGACCGACCCCGACCCCGAGCGGGCGCGCAAAGCCACGCAGGCGATGCTGCAGATGAAGAAGGTCGACCTCGATGCATTGCAGCGGGCTGTGGCGTGACTCGCAGGAGCACTGCCAGGGGCCGTTATACGGATGCGCAGGATAAGCCTACTGGTCCGGAGAGACGTGTCAGTCTTCGGCAGGCAGGTCGAACTCGGCGGGCAAGTCGAACTCAACAGGCCAGTCGAATTCCACCGGCTCGGAATGATCGCTGTGCAGCGGCCAGCGACCAATCACCTCGTGCCTGGATTGCCCGAAGAAGCTTCGTATCAACA
>JBAPPP010000525.1:0-8839 GCA_049280175.1 Rhodanobacter sp. | reverse complement strand
GCGGCGGCGCCGGTCTTGGTCGGGATCTGGCTCATCGTGGCCGAACGCGCGCGGCGCAGGTCGGAGTGATAGACGTCCGTCAGCACTTGGTCGTTGGTGTACGAATGGATGGTGGTCATCAGGCCGTGCACGATGCCGACCTTGTCGTCCAGCACCTTGGCCAGCGGCGCGAGGCAGTTGGTGGTGCAGCTGGCGTTGGAGATCACCTCAAGCTTCGAGGTGAGCTTGTTGTCGTTGACGCCGAACACGAACGTGCCGTCGATGTCGCTGCCGCCCGGGGCGGAGATGATCACTTTCTTGGCGCCAGCGGTGAGATGCGCGCCGGCTTTCGCCTTGGTGGTGAACAGGCCGGTGCACTCGAGCACCACGTCCACGCCCAGCTCGCCCCAGGGCAGCTTGGTCGGGTCGCGTTCGGCGCAGACCTTGATCTTGTCGCCATTGACGACGAGGAAGCCGCCTTCGGCGCTCACCGTGCCCGGGAACTTGCCGTGCGCGGTGTCGTATTGGGTCAGGTGTGCATTGGTCTCGGCGTCGCCGAGGTCGTTGATCGCAACGATCTGGATTTCGCTAGTGCGGTTGGATTCGTACAGCGCGCGAAGAATATTGCGGCCGATGCGACCGTAACCGTTGATGGCAACCTTGATGGCCATGGGACAGCGTTCTCCAGAAGGGTGGGCGAAAGCCGCGGCAGGCGGCCGGTAAAGCCGCGATTTTACAGACAAACCGGATTGGGCGCTTGGGGGCGCTCAGTAGCTTGAGTTCGAGACCATGTGCGGAGGCCCCCCAAGGCTCCAATAGGTCATCAAGATGCAGATCGGCTGTGGCAGACTCCCGCGACTCACCACTGGAATCCCCACCATGCTCGCCACACGCCGTCTAGCCTCTGCCTTGCTCGCCTGTCTGATCATCGCGCCCGTCCAGGCATGGGGGCCGCTCGGTCACAGCGTGGTCGCCGAACTCGCGCAGCGGCATTTGAGTCCGGCCGCCGAAGCCGAAGTGGAGCGATTGCTGGCGCCGGATCACACGCGTTCGCTGGCTGACATTGCCAGCTGGCCGGACCAGATCCAGGACGATCCGGCGCTGGCGGCCCTGTGGAAGCAGACGCGTCCTTTGCATTACCTCGATTTCCGTCATGGCGATTGCAACTACACGCCACCGCGCGATTGCCAGGATGGCCTCTGCGTGGTCGGTGGCCTGCAGCATTACGTGGCCGTGCTGGGTGATCCCACGCAGTCCGATGCCGTGCGCGGCGAAGCGTTGAAGTTCGTGGTGCATTTCGCCGGTGACATCCACCAGCCATTGCATGCCGGCTCGCGCGACGACAAGGGCGGCAATACCTATCAGGTGCAGTTCGACGGCAAGGGCAGCAACCTGCATCGGGTATGGGACTCCGGCTTGCTGTCCACTCGTGGCCTCGACTGGAAGGCGTATGCGCAGCAGCTCGATGCGCGCGGGCTGGTGCCGTTGCCGCCGCCGATCGCGCCGCTCGACAATCCCTACGCACAGTGGGCCGAGGAATCCTGCGCGATCACCGCCGAGGTCGGCTTTTATCCGGACGACCACAAAATCAGCCAGGCCTACATCGATGCCGAATTGCCGGTGGCCGAACTGCGCCTGCGCGAAGCCGGCCGACGACTGGCCGAGGTGCTCAACCTCACACTCCAGGGTGCCGCGGCAGCGCCGGCTACCAGCCCCCAAGGCACGCGCCAATAGTTCTGCTAGGCTCGGACGACCACCACGACCATGCCAGCGATGACTACCGAAACCCCCACACGCCGTACCAAGATTGTTGCCACCCTGGGCCCTGCTACCGACGTTCCAGGCATGCTTGAAAAGTTGATCGCCGAAGGCGTCGATGTGGTTCGCCTGAACCTGTCGCATGGCATGCCTGACGATCATCGCGCGCGCGCCAACGCGGTGCGTGTGGCGTCGGCCGCGGCCGGGCGGGAGGTTGGCATACTGGCTGACCTGCAGGGACCGAAGATCCGCATCGAAACATTTGCGAACGGGCCAGTGGAACTGCTCGACGGTGCGCATTTCGTACTCGACTGCCGCCCCGACGCACCTCCTGGCGATGTCACGCGGGTCGGCGTCAGCTATTACGATTTGCCGCAGGATGTGCATGCCGCCGACGTGCTGCTGCTGGACGACGGACTGGTCGCGCTGACCGTGCTGGAGGTCGTTGGTGCCGAGGTACGTTGCCAGGTGCTGGTCGGCGGACGGTTATCCAATCGCAAGGGACTCAACCGGCAGGGCGGCGGACTGTCGGTGACGGCGCTGTCGGACAAGGACAAGGCCGATATCAAGCTGGCCGCCGAAATTGGTGCGGATTTCCTCGCGGTGTCGTTCGTGCGTTCTGCCGACGATATGCATCAGGCGCGTCGGCTGCTGCACGAGGCCGGCGGCAATGCCTCGCTGGTGGCGAAGATCGAGCGTGCCGACGCCATCCCCGTGCTGGGCGAGATCATCGACGCCTCCGACGTGGTGATGGTGGCGCGCGGTGATCTCGGCGTGGAAATTGGCGATGCCGAACTGCCGGGGCTGCAGAAGAAAATCATCCGCGAATCGGTGCAGCGCAATCGCGCCGTGATCACCGCCACGCAGATGCTGCAGTCGATGGTGCGCTCGCCGATCCCGACCCGTGCCGAGGTGCTCGACGTGGCAAACGCCGTGATCGACGGCACTGACGCGGTGATGCTGTCGGAGGAAACCGCCGCCGGCGCACACCCGGACAAGGCGGTAGCGGCGATGCGCCGGATCTGCCTCGGTGCGGAACGCCAGTTCGAGCCGAAGGAAGACCTGACCACCGCCGGACACCGGCTGGATCGCACCGACCAGGCGATCGCACTGGCAGCGATGCTGCTGGCCAGCGAGCTCGGCGTGCGTGCGATCGTCGCACTGACCGAGTCCGGCGCCACCGCACAATGGCTGTCGCGCTATCGCACGGCCGTACCCATCTATGCGTTGTCACCGTTGGCCGATGCACGCCGACGCATGTTGCTGCTGCGCGACGTGCGACCGGTGGAGTTCACCCGCGGCGGCTTGAGTTCGGCAGCAACCGCTCGTGCCGCCGTGGAGCAGCTATTCGCCCAGGGTCGCCTGAGCGAAGGCGACCGTGTGGTGCTGACCCATGGTGACCACGTTGGTCAGGGCGGCGGCACCAATACCCTGAAGCTGCTCTCGGTCGGCCCCGAGGGGATCGTCGAGTGCCTGCGGGATCTTTGATGCGCTGATTGCAAGGAGCCGCGAGTGAAGACCACGTTGTACACCGTGTTATGTGTCGTCATTCGGCTAGGTGCAGTACTCATGGCGGTGCGGCTGATCGAGGGGGTGCCGGTTTTCCTCTGGGGCTCTCCAGATCGTGTTCTCTCTACGATCGCACTGGGGTTCACCGCTTTGGGACTGCTGGTGGCGGGTGCCCTATGGTTTTGGCCTGGTTTGCTGGCCTGGTGGGCAGCAAACCGACAAAACGGCGAAGTGCTTGAGAGCACCATGGGTGCTGGCCAGATGCAGTACATCGCGTTTTCGGTGATGGGCTGTTGGCTGCTCATTTCCGGGCTTGCCAATGGCTTGCAGCAGGGAATCACTCTGCTGATGATGCATGCTGAGATTTATCCGTCGCCTGCGTTATCGCCTGCGTTGCCGGCCAACATCTTGGTCGGTCTGATCAAGTCCTTGGTGATCATGATTGCCGGTGCGTCGTTGATGCTTGGCTCGCATGGCCTTGTCGGTCTGCTGCATCGGTTACGTGGCTATCCACACAACACGATTGCGGAAGCCGATCCTGACGCCGGCATCGCTCAGGATCGTTAGACTAATGACATCAGGGTTCCCCGCCCTGCACTGGAGACCGCCATGAAATCGATATTCCGACAGAGTCTGTTGCTGGTTCTTGCCTTGGGCTTTGTGGCACCGGTGCTGGCGCAGACGCGCAAGGTCGATCAGCAGGATCTTTATCGCTACTGGATCTTGCTCAACACCAGCATCAAGATGGATGCGCCCAACAGTGGGCTGAACCTGGACAAGCCCGGTTGCGCGGCCGTGACCTACACGGTCGGTTCCGACGGCGTGCCGATGGACGTGCAACTGGTCAAGCTGGCACCCAAGAGCGATCTGGGCCCGGCGGCCATCAGCGCGGTGTCCAATTTTCGCTATGGCCCGTCGCTGACCAACCGTATTGGGGCGCCGGTGGCGACCTATTACATCGTGCCGTTCAACGCGCCCGACGACAAGGCGCAACGCCAGCAGTTGCTGGATGCCTGCAAACTGGCGGGTTACGGCTCCTGAAGGGCCGGCGGCGCGGGTTTGCACGACCGCATCGCCAATCTGGCCTATAATTGACGCTTTGAACCATGCCGCTTCGGTTTCGAGGCAGCCTAAATCCTGTGTGGGCAGCTGTTGCCCTCGCTAAACGGAGTCGTCATGAGTATTGAAGATCTCGAAAGCATCGCCTTGGCGATGGTCGCGCCGGGCAAGGGCATCATTGCCATTGATGAGTCGACCAACACCATCAGTAAGCGCTTCGAGGCCGTCGGTATCGAGAGCACCGAAGAAAATCGCCGTGCCTACCGCGAGCTGCTGCTGACCACCCCAGGTCTGAACGAGCACATTTCCGGTGCGATCCTGTACGACGAGACGATCCGTCAGTCGACCAAGGACGGCGTGCCGTTTACCCAGGTCATGAAGAAGGCCGGCATCATCCCCGGTATCAAGGTCGACAAGGGACCGCAGCCGCTGGCAGGGTTCCCCGGCGACGTCGTGACCGAAGGTCTGGACGGCCTGCGTGAGCGTCTGCAGGAGTACGCCAAGCTGGGCGCACAGTTCGCCAAGTGGCGCGCGGTGATCAACATCAGCGAAGACAACCCCAGCTCCACCGCGATCGAGGCGAACTGCCACATGCTGGCCCGCTACGCCGCGCTGTGCCAGGAAGCCGGCCTGGTGCCGATGGTCGAGCCGGAAGTGATCATGGACGGCGACCACACCATCGAAGTCAGCTACGAAGTGCATGAAGCCGTGCTGCGCAGCCTGTTCAACGCGCTGTACGAGCAGAACGTGATGCTGGAAGGCACCATCCTGAAAACGAGCATGGTGATCCCGGGCAAAGACTCCGACGAGCAGGTCGACGTCGAAGAAGTCGCCGAAGCGACCGTACGCGTGCTCAAGACCACCGTGCCGGCCTCGCTGCCGGGCATCGTGTTCCTCTCTGGTGGCCAGACCGACGAACAGTCCACGGCGCATCTGAATGCGATGAACCGCATCGGTCCCCATCCGTGGCCGCTGTCGTTCTCCTACGGCCGTGCCATGCAGCAGGCCGCGCTGAAACTGTGGGCGCGGGACATGAAGGCGAACTACGCCGAAGCGCAGAAGACCGTGCACGCCCGCGCGCGTGACAATGGCTTGGCCGCGCTGGGTCAGTGGAACGGCTGATCGCCGGCTGCACGAAGCGGTAATGCGTGAAAGACGGTGAGCCCTGAGTTCCAGGCCTCACGGGTACCAAGTAAGACGGTACCAAATGAAAACGGGCGCCTTGCGGCGCCCGTTTTGTTTTGCCGAGTCGATGCGCTGCTTAGAAGCGATATTCTGCGGCGACCGTGTAGGCGTTGGTGGCGAGATTCACGCCCCGGCCGGTGCCCTCGTAGTAGTTGTAGTCCAGGCCCACGCTCCACTGCGGCGTGATGTTGTAGCCGACGCCCGCACCGGCGTAATACTTGGTGCGGTTGAACTGCAGGTACTGCTGCGGGTTCACGTTGTCGGTGAGGCCCTGGCCCTGGGCATAGAACGCGCCGCCACGCACTTCGGCGTACCAGCTGGGGGCAATGTTGTAGCGCAGGTCCAGACCGGCGGTGGTGCCGCGCAGCTGGGACTTGGTACCCGACGTGTCACTGGACTGACCATGGGCGGTGACCTGGCCCAGGTACTGATAGCCCACTTCCACGCCCAGCGAGGTTTCCGGGTTGATCGCGAAACGATAGCCACCCTTCACGCCACCGGCGATACCGCCATTGTCGTACGGGCCCTTGTCCAGTGCGGCATAGCCAGCATCGGCGGCGACGTACCAGCCCTGCTGGGCGGTCGGGGTGGTGGACTGGGCGAAGGCGGCGGGAACGACCGTCAGACCGGCGGCGGCAACGGCAACAGCAAGCAACATCTTGTTCATTGGGGGTATTCCTCTTGTTTTTGATCAGGCTGTGGCGCCTCGGGGAAAGGTGATGCCACAGCTTTGGCGTCCGCCTACTGGCGGTACTGGTGCATTAGATCGGGTACTACCTGAAGAGTTTCAATACCGACCAGTACAAGATTAAGCCGAGGTTAATGTCAAGGCAGGCATTGGCCCGAAATGGCGGCAGATGGTCGCGGGCGACAGGAATCCGTTGATCGGCGACAATGGCGGTTTTAACCGCCGTCCTTCCGGAGAACACCGCATGACCACCCGCCGCGAACTCGCCAACGCCGTGCGCGCCCTTGCCATGGACGCCGTGGAAGCGGCCAAATCCGGCCATCCAGGCATGCCGATGGGGATGGCGGACATTGCCGAGGTGCTGTGGAACGATTTCCTGCAGTTCAATCCGCAGAATCCGAAGTGGGCTAACCGCGATCGCTTCGTACTCTCAAATGGCCACGGCTCGATGCTGCAGTACGCGTTGCTGCATTTGACCGGCTTCGATCTGCCGATGGATCAGCTGAAGCATTTCCGCCAGCTGCATTCGAAAACCGCCGGTCATCCGGAAGCCAGCGAGACCCCCGGAGTGGAAACCACCACCGGCCCGCTCGGCCAAGGTCTGGCGAATGCGGTCGGTTTCGCGCTGGCTGAGAAGGTATTGGCGGCGCATTTCAACCGGCCTGGGCACGATGTGGTCGATCACCATACCTATGTCTTCCTCGGCGACGGTTGCCTGATGGAAGGCATCTCGCACGAGGTCGCCTCGCTGGCCGGTACCTGGCAGCTCGGCAAGCTTGTTGCGATCTACGATGACAATGGCATCTCGATCGACGGCGAAGTGCACGGCTGGTTCACCGACGATACGCCGGCACGCTTTGAAGCTTACGGCTGGAATGTGATTCGCGGCGTTGACGGGCACGACGCGGATGCCGTCAGCAAGGCGCTGAAAGCAGCGACCAGCCAGAGCGAGAAGCCCACGCTTATCTGCGCAAAAACGATCATCGGTTTTGGCGCGCCGAATAAGCAGGGCAAGGAAGAAAGTCACGGCGCGGCATTGGGCAAGGACGAGATTGCCGCCGCGCGCGCGCAACTCGGTTGGAACTACGCACCGTTCGAAATTCCAGCTCAAATCTACGCCGGTTGGGATGCGAAGGCCGCTGGCGCGAAGCGCGAACAATCGTGGAACGACACGTTCGCGAAGTACGTTGTCGCGCATCCGGAACTGGCCGCTGAATTCAAACGTCGTATGGCAGGTGAACTGCCGGCTGACTGGGCCGCGAAGTCGCAGGCGTATGTCGCCAAGCTGCAAGCGGAAGGTCCGGAAGTCGCCACGCGCAAGGCATCGCAGATGACGCTGGATGCATTCGGTCCGCTGCTGCCTGAGCTGATCGGCGGCTCGGCCGATCTGGCCGGTTCCAATCTCACCAAATGGAAAGGCAGCCTCGACGCCGCTACCGGCAATAGTTCGGACGGCAAAGGCAATTACGTCTACTACGGCGTGCGCGAGTTCGGCATGACCGCCATTGCGAACGGCCTCGCGCTGCATGGCGGCTTCATCCCGTATGACGCGACGTTCCTGGTGTTCTCCGATTACGCGCGTAACGCGGTGCGCATGAGCGCGCTGATTCCGGCGCATTCGATCCATGTCTACACGCATGACTCGATCGGTCTGGGTGAAGACGGTCCGACCCATCAGCCGGTCGAGCATCTCGCCTCGTTGCGCTACATCCCGAACAACCAGGTGTGGCGTCCGTGCGACGCGGTCGAGTCGGCCGTCTCGTGGAAGGCGGCGATCGAGCGCAAGGGCGCGCCGGCGTGCCTGATCTTCTCGCGACAGAATCTCAAGCATCAGCAGCGCAGCGAGCAGCAGCTCGCCGACATCATGCGCGGTGGCTATGTGCTGTCTGATCCGCTGGACACCAAGTTCCAGGCGATCCTGATCGCCACCGGTTCGGAAGTGGAGCTGGCGATGGAAGCAGCTCGCGCGCTGGCACAACAAGGTATCGCCGCGCGCGTAGTGTCGATGCCGTGTACCGAAGTGTTCGATGCGCAGCCGCTGGAATACCGCGAAGGCGTGCTGCCGGGCTGGTGTCGGGCGCGCGTTGCAGTGGAGGCCGCTACGGCCGATTTCTGGTGCAAGTATGTGGGCCTCGACGGCGACGTGGTCGGCATGACCACGTTTGGTGCCTCGGCGCCGGCGCCCCAGTTGTTCGAGCATTTCGGTTTCACCGTTGCCCATGTGGTGGACGCGGTGAAGCGTACGATCAAATAAGCGCTCCTGCCTTCGCCTCCTCTCCCCCATCGGGGAGAGGATTGAGGTGAGGGGCGGGTGCTCGCGGGATCGCCCATTCCCGTCACTCCGGCGCAGGCCGGGGCCCAGCGCCTTTCAGTAAATCTGCTGCTTGCCCTGCCGCCCTCATTGTTCTTGTAGGAGCGCACCCTGTGCGCGATGCCCTTGTGGGAGCGACTTCAGTCGCGATGCTTTGTTGTTTTGTAGTGCAGAGCGTTTCACCCTCCTGCGGAGGGCGAGTCACTTTTCTCTTGCGTGGCCAAGAGAAAAGTAACCAAAAGAGAAGGCCACCCCGCGCGACGCTTTCTGGGCATCCTGCCCAGAAAGTCCGTGAGGCGAGGCCGGGCTTTTCGACAGGACTCCTGTCCTGACGAAAAGGAATCGACATC
>JBAPPP010000524.1:0-2148 GCA_049280175.1 Rhodanobacter sp. | reverse complement strand
AGGCGGCGGGCCAGCGGCTGCAGTTCCAGTCGCTCGATGATCGGGGTGCGGGCGCGGCGGAATGTCGCGCCACTGAACCCCCGCAGGCGGCCGTGCGCATCCAGGTGTTCGCTCACCGTAAGCTCGGCCCACACCGGTGCGCGTTCAGGCAGCCAGCCGATCAGCCGGCGCGCCAGTTCGGGTTGTTCCAGAAAATCCGCGCCGTTCAGCTGGATGCCGCCGCTGTCCGGGCGCAGCGCGCCGGCAATCATCGACAAGGTGGTCGATTTTCCGGCCCCGTTGACGCCGAGCAGGCCCAATACCTGGCCGCGTTGCAGCGTCAGGCTCAGGTTCTGCACGGCAGGGCGGCCGGCACGGCGACGGTTCAGCTGGTCCAGTTGCAGGATGGGCGCGGGCGATACGTCAGTAGGCGAGGTCATTGCGTGATTGTCACGGCGCCCCCATTGTTAAACAACTGGGGAAGTGGCCGCGTGTGCGAACTAACGAGATATTCGCGCCTGCCTCTTGACCCACTGCTATCCTTGTGTTTCAGACCATGCTGGCGGGTACGGAAACCACCAGATTAAACTGATTCTGTTCCTCACCCGGTGCATTCCATGCTGAACGCAGTACTCAATTTCCTCAACGATGGCCTTACAGGCGCCGGTTGGGTCTCGAAGCTGATCTATATCCTGGTCATGACCCAGCTCACCATTTTCACGGTGACGCTGTACCTGCATCGCAGCCAGACCCATCGTGGTGTGGATTTCCACCCGGTCCTGGCCCACTTCTTCCGTTTCTGGGGTTGGCTGACCACCGGCATGGTGACCCGTGAGTGGGTGGCGGTGCATCGCAAGCACCACGCCAAGGTCGAGACCGAGGAAGATCCGCACAGCCCGATGATCTACGGCATCAAGAAGGTGTTCTGGGACGGCGTGTCGCTGTACCGCGATGCCTGCGAGTCGAAGGCCGACATGACACAGTACGGCCGCGGCACCCCGGACGACTGGGTCGAGCACAAGGTCTATGGCGCCCATCCGTACTGGGGTCCGACCCTGATGCTGCTGATCAACCTCGCCTTGTTCGGCGTGATCGGTGCGGCGATCTGGGCGTTGCAGATGGTGTGGATCCCGTTCTGGGCCGCCGGCTTCGTCAACGGCATTGGTCACTGGGCTGGATACCGCAATTTCGAGAGCGCCGACACTTCGCGCAACCTGATTCCCTGGGGTTTCTGGATCGGTGGTGAAGAGCTGCACAACAATCACCACGCTTATCCGAGCTCGGCAAAGTTCGCGCTGCGCAAGTGGGAGTTCGATATTGGCTGGGCGACGATCTGCGGTCTGCGTGCGATCGGTCTGGCCAAGGTGCTGCGCGTGGCGCCGTCGCTGGACGTGCGTCCGAACGTGAACTTGTTGCCGGACGCCGACATGCTGAAGGCGGTGCTCACCCACCGTATCCAGGCGATGACGGATTACTACCGCGGCGTGATCCTGCCCACCCTCAGCGAGGAAGCACAGCACGCCGGCGAAAACCTCAAGTCGATGCCACGCCGCATCCGCCTTGCCATGGCTGACGGTGGCCGCTGGCTGGACAACGAAGGACGGGAGCGCATGCAGGCCGTACTGGCCAAGCGCCCGACCCTGAGTACCGTGTGCGAGTTCCGCAGTCGCCTCGCGGCATTGATGGAGCAGCGCGGTGCCGAGCAGGCGCTGAATGGTCTGCAGCAATGGATCCACGAGGCTGAGGAGAGCGGTATCCGCGCCCTGCAGGAGTTTGCTCAGCGGCTGAAGGGCTACGCGGTCGCCAGCGCCTGATCTGCAGCGCCGACTGAATGATGAAAAGCCCGCCATTGGCGGGCTTTTTCTTGTGGCGCCGAAGCGTGCTCTTGGCCCACGTCACCGTCCCATTGCACCACGTTCGGCCTTTCCCTATAGCCCGTCATCCCTGCGCAGGCAGGGCAAGCCCAAAGCGCGCAGAACGCTCGAAGAGCGGCCCCGAAGGGGGTGAGCGAAGCGAGTAACCCAGTGCGCTTGGCAAGCGTTCGATGGCAGTTCTGAAATCCGGTATACAGCTCGCTCGGCAAGCAAGCACAAAAAAACCCGCCACGTGGGCGGGTTTTCTCGAGGGCGCTGGATCCCTGCCTGCGCAGGGATGACGTGCCGGCAGAGC